>NZ_JASDCD010000018.1:0-87569 GCF_030408095.1 Pseudoalteromonas sp. APC 3893 | reverse complement strand
AGCCCCCTTTGGTCCGTAGACATCATGCGGTATTAGCAGTCGTTTCCAACTGTTGTCCCCCACCTAAAGGCATGTTCCCAAGCATTACTCACCCGTCCGCCGCTCGTCAGCAAAGTAGCAAGCTACTTTCTGTTACCGCTCGACTTGCATGTGTTAGGCCTGCCGCCAGCGTTCAATCTGAGCCATGATCAAACTCTTCAATTAAAAGTTTTTATGTTCCCACCCAATAAAGAGTGAAGAACAGCTCAATGAATTCTGAATTTATTTAATATCTTTCGATATTGAATTGACTGTGCTGCAATAAATTAATTTATTGCTGTTGGTCACTCAGTTTCAATTGAGACTCTAAATTTTGTGTCTTACTACCGAAGTAGTTCGACTGTTAGAACTCAATCTGTACGAGTGCCCACACAGATGATTGCTTTATATTGTTAAAGAACGTTGCGATTAAAGCGCTTTGCTTTATGTCGCTAGGGCTGCGCATATTACGCTTTCCTATTTTTTTGTCAACACTTAATTTTAAACTTTCTAAAAAATCTAAACTCAAGTTTTACTCGACTTACTGATTAGCTGCTTGCCTCGCTAAGCGTTGCCTGCTCTGCCGTCTCAGTGGGGTCGCATTATAGGGAGATACGATTTTTACGCAAGCGTTTATTAAAGAAAACTTAAAATAAAGTACTGTTCGCTCATTATTCATGCCAAACACTACAAAACCTATACTTAATTTACGTTTTAATAACCTTGTTAAGTAATTTAGTGTAAAAAGCCCAGTGAAAATAACTGGGCTTTTACTATATAACGATTAGATAACACCTAAACACATATGAGCCTTAACTCTGTCAATAGGCAATAGTACTCTTTTTGACCGTTTTTATAAATTGACGGTCAATTCTAAATCAATAAACAAATTCGTTTACTTCGTCTGTCGATGCGGCTGTTAAGCAAGTAGCTTACGGCAAACACATATAGGCGCGTTACGCAGTAATCGATTATTGCGATCTCATCGCAGCCAGGTTTTTCCCATATCCTTTTGGGCTTACTGGGGCACTAGACATTCATCGGTTAACCTGATCATGGCACTATTCAAGGCGGCTGGTTTCATCAATGTGATCCAGTTAGTTTCAGGCTCAAGTCAGGTGTAAGCGACTTTGTTTATTGTATTAATGCACGCGTACTGAGCGTCTAATCAAGGCAAGTGGCTTAGGTCTGTAGGCATATAATCAGGTTAAACCTTGTTGGTTATCAACTCACCCAATTGATTGATGCTCAGCCTTATATCCAGTTAGATGTACAGCTCACTCAGTACCGTGACTAACTCTTTAAGAATTTTTCTTCATCGAATACCGTCTCTTTTTTAAGCATATAATAAACACAACGACCCAGCTTATGTGCAAGCGCTGACAATGCTTTGGCTTTGCTCATTCGCTTTTGTAGTTTTTCAAGGTATTTGTTGGCGTTGTGACTGTGACGCAGCAGTAATACAGCGGCTTCCGAGAAAGCCCATTTGAGATGTGCATTGCCAATTTTATTACCTTGGGTGCCATAGGTTTTGCCGGCAGACTCTGCTTTACACTTGACTAACCGACTGTATGAAGCGAACTTTTGTACGCTAGAAAAGCGATTGATGTCACCAATTTCGTAAATGATAGTGAGTGCGAGAATGCGGCCTATACCATTAATTGTTTGCAAGATATTAAGGTGCACAGGATTATGCTGCTTAGCCATTTGTTCAATATAGTGCTCTAAAGGCTTAAGCTCCTTGTGATAACAATCGAGTATGGCCATATTTAAATTAATAGAGCGTTGCACAACGGGATCAGGAAAGTAGTAGCGCATCTTTTCTCTGTCGCAAACGTTCTTTAAATTAACGTTGTGGGCAGGTAAATTGTACTGGCTGGCAGTATTGGCGACATGGGCTTTTAAATCAGCACCATGACGAACAATTTTGGTTCTACGGCGTAATAAGTCGCGTGTAGCACGCATATCTTTGTCATACACATAGGCAAGTGGGAAGTTACCACCACGGATGAGTTTGGCTATTTTATACGAATCAATTTTATCGTTTTTAGCTTTACCGCCATGAATTGCCTTCATATACAAAGCATGACCAAGAATAAAGTCGATAGTGTGTTCTTTACAAAAGTCAGCGACCCAATACCAACAGTGCATACACTCTACGCCAACCACAATGTCACCGATATACGGTTTAAGTAGTTTTAGCAGTGCGTCAGGATCATCTTTAATTTTCTTGTGAACAAGGATAAGTCCTGTATTATCAATGATACAAACATAAAGTAATCGCGCGTGTAAATCGATTCCACAATAATATGGATGCATGTTATTGTAAAAGTTCATTGAGCTTTCTCCTGTAAGGTTGGTTGCCTTTTCAGCGTAGCGAATAATCGCGATGCTGGGGAGGGGCTCAATGAGTATCAAAGCGTAATTAAGCGATACCGTATTGCTCGCGGTATGCTTTAACGGCTTCTAAATGTTCATCCATTGTCCCTTTGCTCTCAAGGTAGCTAATAAGGTCAGCTAATTTCACAATTGAAATTACTTTAGTACCAAAGTCACGCTCTACCTCTTGTATTGCAGATAACTCTGCTTTACCTTTCTCTTGGCGATCAAGTGCGATTAATACACCACTTAAGTCTGCACCATTTTGCGCGATGATTTCCATTGACTCTCGAATAGCAGTACCTGCTGTTATCACATCATCAACTAACATGATTTTGCCTTTGAGCTCAGAGCCTACTAATGTGCCACCTTCACCATGCGCTTTTTTCTCTTTACGGTTAAAGCAATAAGGCACATCTTTATTATGATGATCAGCCAACGCAACAGCTGTGGTGGTCGCAATTGGAATACCTTTATACGCTGGGCCAAATAAAACATCATAATCAATTGCGGCATCTTCAAGGGCAGCGGCATAAAAACGACCAAGACGAGCCAGGTCACGGCCAGTGTTAAATAAACCAGCGTTAAAAAAGTAAGGGCTAGTACGGCCTGATTTTAAAGTAAACTCGCCAAATTTAAGCACCTGCTTTTCAAGTGCAAATTCAATAAACTCTATTTGATAATCTTTCATTACTATTAAACCTATTACTTTATTAAGCGAGTGCTTGCTTTTGCACGTCAATAATTTCGCGAATTGAATGTTTAGCTAAAGTTAGTAGTTCATCAAGCTCATCAAACGAGAAAGGTTCACCTTCAGCAGTACCTTGCACTTCAATGATTTTACCTGTTTCAGTTAGAATCACATTCATGTCTGTTTCAGCATCAGAGTCTTCTAGGTATTCTAAATCACTAATCGCTTGGCCTTTATAAACACCCACTGAAATTGCTGCGATCATAAACTTAAGAGGATTAGAGTTAATCATACCTTTACTACGCATATGAGTCAGCGCATCAACTAAGGCAACACAGGCTCCGCTGATAGATGCAGTACGCGTACCACCATCGGCTTGAATTACATCGCAGTCGATTGTAATAGTATTTTCACCTAATGCTTTTAAATCAACCGCAGCACGAAGAGAGCGTGCGATTAAACGTTGAATTTCCATAGTGCGACCGCTTTGCTTGCCTCGCGCCGCTTCACGACCATTTCGAGTATGGGTTGAGCGAGGTAACATTCCGTACTCAGCTGTGATCCACCCTTTACCTTGGCCTTTCATAAAACGCGGTACACCTGATTCAACAGTTGCTGTACACAGTACTTTAGTGTTGCCAAACTCAACCAACACTGAGCCTTCTGCATGCAATGTATAATTACGCGTAAATGTAACCGGTCTAATTTGGTTAGGTGTTCTTTCGCTTGGACGCATTAACGATCCCCTTAATTCTGAATTTGACATATTATAAGTATATATAGCGGCAGATGCCATGGTGAATTGTAGAAATGCTATAAGCAAAAACAACATCAACAAAAATTTCCGCTAGAGCTTATGCAGTGATACGGTATAATCAGTTCAATATTGTTTAAATAAACTAGGAAACCATCCATGATCCACAGTATGACAGCTTACGCGCGTCGCGAAATAAAAGGCGATTGGGGCACTGGCACGTGGGAAGTTCGTTCAGTTAACCAACGTTACCTTGAAACTTTTATTCGTGCGCCTGAGCAATTTCGTGGCATGGAGCCCGTTATTCGTGAGCGCTTACGTAAACACTTACAGCGCGGTAAAGTTGAAGTATTCTTAAAGTTTGTTGCCAACCCTGCCCATGTTGGTGAGCTTTCAATAAATGAATCGCTTGCTGCGCAACTTATAAATAGTGCTAAATGGGTGCAACAACAAAGTAATGGTGACATCAACCCTGTTGATATTCTGCGTTGGCCTGGTGTCATGGAAGCCGAAGAGCTTGATATGGACAGCGTTAACACCGCCCTTATTTCAGGTTTTGATCAAGTTATCGAAGACTTTAAATCTGCTAGAGCTGATGAAGGTGCAAACCTTGAAGAAATGATAGCCACACGTCTTGATGCTATTTTAGAGCAAGTTGCTGTTGTAGAAACTCACATGCCTGAAATTGCAAAATGGCAACGTGAAAAGCTAAATCAAAAACTTGAAGATTTAAAAACTGACATTGACGAATCACGCCTAGAGCAAGAGCTAATTTACCTTGCCCAAAAGCAAGATGTAGCTGAAGAACTAGACCGCTTGAAGTCGCATGTGAAAGAAACTAAAAAGATCCTTAAAAAAGGCGGTGCATGTGGCCGTCGTTTAGATTTCATGATGCAAGAGTTCAACCGTGAAGCAAACACCCTGGCCTCTAAATCAATTAATAGCGACATCACCAATGCAGCAGTAGAGCTAAAAGTATTGATTGAGCAGATGAGAGAGCAAATTCAAAACATCGAATAGGTTCCTAGGTAGAAGGTTACCCGTCCAAGAATGTCTTAGAAGCCCTGCATTACCTTGTGAAGAGTATTGAAAATAAAGGGCTTTTTATCCCCCAGTCCAAATCGGTTTGCAGATTTCCGTTACCTACTACCTGTTTAGTGGTGGGCAGAATGATAGGCAGCCCCCTCATTTTTCTCAATAAGCGTTTTGCGGTGAGCAAATCGGTGGTGAGCAACCACTATTGCACTCTCCATTATTTCAGAAACTATGGAGTGAACAGGGAAAGCTCACAGCAAAACAGGTTACTGTATACAGCAAAGCCGCCCAAAAAAATATTCAGGCGGTGAAAGCCTATACTTCTGTGTTAGCAAACAGGGCTCACCTAACTGCATGATCGGCTCTGTTGTATACCGTAAACACTTTAATTTAATCGGCGTAAAGCTGACATCTATACTGGCTGTTCGTGCTTTTCTTCCGCCTCTTTGCTGAATTGACTTCACCTAATTCATCACATACGGAATGTTTATAGCTCAGCCCTGTTGCATCTTAAAGAGCGAGCACGAGTGGCCGCTCTCTAACTATGTTGTCTGTGTAGGCAAGATGACATTAATGACTTACTGGCATTACTTTCTAAAGAAGCACTTATACTTACCAAGCGTTTAGTGGGACGAGGATCATTAAGCTTAGCTTTACTGAAAATAAGTTGCGCCAATTCGAGAGATTCATTGCTTAGCGTATTCATGACCTAACTTTTTGTTTATTAGATCATAAATTTAAGAAAATAAAATCTTCTGTATAAGAGACAGACTGATGGCTAGATTTTCAATAATCCAACCAACCTCTCAATTTTACTAGTATCCAACTCGCCCATTTGTTCGCTGTTGCTTAGGGCATAAATTGCACCTTCCACGGCGCTGTGATCGATGTCGGTTCTTGATTCAATAACATTGGCCCACAGCTCAAGGTCATCTAAAGCTATCTCGCCTGCCAAGCAGCGAGTGAGTACATCGAGTACGGTTGCGAGCGTTAATGTGTAAGCAGGGCTTTGCTCATCACTTGTTGTTGAAACAATAATACTGATGGCCTCGTCTTTTTGTTTACCAAAACGGGCAAATTCTGCTAACGCTTGTGCTCTGTTCATCGCTGCTTATCTGTTATTCTATGGATTATTGAAAATTAAACGTATCTCAAATGACTATTTTAGCCTGTTCACAATGCCAAACAACGCTTACGTGCAATGTTGATAATATCAACGCCTGTTGGTGCAATGAACTCCCCGCTATTTTACCGCTTGATAACACAACCACCAGCTGTTTATGTCGAGAGTGTACCTTAGCGAAAATAAATCAATTTCTAACTACCCTCTATCTACGGCCCCTCAAAGAGCAACTTGCTTTTGCAAAATCCTTTCACACTAACGCCAATTTAATCGAAAACCTCGATTATGAAATGCAAAATAGCTATATGGTATTCAGTCGTTGGTTTTTCTTAAAACGTGGAAAATGCTGCCAAAACAACTGCCAAAATTGCCCCTATAAAAAACCATAGAGTATTTATTCAAAATAATTACATAATCTTGCAAATAACGCATGACTATAAGAATAAAAATACACTATAATTAGATATAAATTCACTTTATATCTAATTAATTTTGTTTAAAAAATCACTCAACTTTGATTTTAAAGCATAAATTAACTGTAACTTATTCGGAATAAAAACATGAACACCTTTAGGCCAGCACTTCTTGCATCAGCTGTTTCTGCTATTTTATTTAATAGCCAACACCTTGCAGCTGAAGAATCAACAACCCAAGCAGACAAAGCTATTGAGACTATACAAATCACAGCTACTCGTCGCGCCGGTTCAGTGCAGGAAGCACCTCTTAATATTACAGCTCTTGATGGTGATGTGATTAAAGATCAAAACATTGGTGATCTTGAAGATGTGGCCCGCTGGGTTCCAGGTTTAACTATTTCTGATCAAGGTGGTCGTGAAGGCTCCCCTATAATCGTGCGTGGTTTGAATACCAATACTTCTGATCGTATTTCTGACGGCGGCACTGTTGCAACATACGTAGGCGAAATTCCACTGAATATTGATTTACGCTTAACTGATGTTGACCGTGTTGAAGTATTAATAGGCCCACAAGGCACACTATATGGTGCTGGCACATTAGGGGGAGCGATTCGTTACTTATTAAAGCAGCCTGAGCTTGATATTACCGAAGGGCAAGTAACTGGCGATGTTTTTAGCATAGATGAAAGTGATGGCACCGGTGGTGAATTTGGTTTAGTTTTTAATACACCACTGATTGACGATGTATTAGCAGTGCGTGCCAGTGTAAATTATTACACAAACCCAGGTTATATAGATTATAACTACGTGGTACAAAACCCTGGTTTATCAAACCCAAATCCTGACTTTACTAATGAGCAAGACGTTAGCTCTAACTTACGTAGTGTGAATGATGTGAACGATGAGCAAATTACCACAGGGCGTTTATCACTGCGTTGGCAAGCAAACGAAGATATTGATGCCACTCTTAACTACTTTTATCAAAAACAAGAGAACGGCGGCAACTCAACATCGCAATATAATTCATTAAGCGATAGCAGTGCGTTACAAGGCATGGTTGGGCAATATGAAAATGCAGCCCGAGTGCTTGAGCCAGGTGAAGAAGAAAACGATTTACTAAGTTTAGAAATTAAAGCTGATTTAGGCTTTGCTGAACTTGTATCTGCATCTGGCTGGTCAAGCTACGAGCAATCTGGGCAACGGGATCAAACTGACTTGCTTTACGACATTTGGAGCGGTTACGCGGACTTCCCAGCCTTTGTTGGACAAACACTAGATACATCTACACGTGATAGCTTTACCCAAGAGTTGCGCTTAGTCTCTAATTCCGACAGTGCTTTTAACTGGATTATAGGTGGTTACTACAACAAACTAGAAACTCATTCTGATGATAGAGAATATACGCCAGGCTTAACTGAGTTTTGGGGTGGTGGTATTCCAAATGTACAAGATGACCTTGAGTATATTTTAATTAGCGATTCAGAAACCACTGAAAAAGCACTCTTCGGTGAAATCGGTTATGCTTTTACTGAGCAATTTAACGTAACCCTAGGTGCACGTTTTTATGAGTACGATGTATCAACCACATCAGGCTCTGCGACCCCACTGTATTCAGGTGACTTTGCATCTCTTGATGATTTAGCAATGGAAAATGTTAGCGCTAGCGACAATGGTAACCTATTCAAGTTTAACGCCAGCTACACGTTTGATTCTGGTGTGCTAGCCTACTTTACAGTGAGTGAAGGCTTTAGAATAGGTGGTGGTAACGGTATCGCACCTTGCCCTGAGGTACTACCCGAACAACAAATTGTTTGTGCCTATCCAGATGAAGAAGATTACGAGCCAGATACTACGGTAAACTATGAGCTTGGTTTTAAATCAAGTTGGTTTAAAAATCGCCTTCATTTTAACGCAGCATTATTTAATGTTGATTGGAATGATGCCCAAGTTGGCTCTGCTACTGTCAATGGTCAAGAGCTTATTACGTCTAATGCCGGAGCAGCAAACTCAAAAGGTGTGGAAATTTCATCTCGCGCAATGATTGCTGATAACTGGACTGCCTACGTCACTTATGCCTATGCAAAGGCTGAGCTAACTGAAGATGCACCTGGTTTGTTAGGTGTACTGGACGATGAATACGCACAGTATCAAGCATACTATGATGGTGCTGATGGCGATCGCTTACCAGGTGCTCCAGAGCATCAGTTTTCATTCGGTTTACGTTATGAGCAAGATGTATTGAATGATAAACTGCTCAGTATCAATTACGGTATGACGGCACAAAGTGATACCATCACTAAAGTTGGCTTAAAAGCGGATGGCGAAACATTAGCCGGTTATGCACTAAGTAACTTATCGGCCAAGCTAACAGGTGATATGTGGTCTGCGACTCTCTACGTTGATAATTTATTCGACAAATACGCGTATACCTCAGTACGTCGCGATAAATCTTGGGCAGGTATGGCTAAGTACGAAGAGTTAAATAAAGAGTTACCAGACTTACAACGTGTATACGGCCACTACACAACGGCGCCTCGAACTATTGGGATGAAGTTTACTTATAATTTTGAACTGTAAGTAAATTAACTTTATAAACAAAAGCCTTGGTGTTTTACATCAAGGCTTTTATGCTTATGACTATGCAACTAACATCAGCTCAAACTCAGCTTCAACGCCATATTGACCAAGCAATTGCGCAAGGTAAACTTAATGACGCCCACCATTTATTAGTAAGTAATATAAAAAAGACCCCAAACGATCATTTTAGTTATTTTTTATTGGCACAAGTAAATTTAGCCGCAGGCGATACCAGTAAAGCACAAAAGCTACTCGAAAAAGCACTGAGTATTACCAAGCATCCTTTATATATTGCTCACTTAGCAAAGCTTGCTACATTATCAGGCCAATTAATGAGTGCTCAGCATTATATTGATCAAACATTAAAGAGTGAACTTGAAGATGCTACGTATTATGACCTTGTGGCCAACGTACTGACTCGGCTAGGGCAATACGAAACGGCACTCGTTTGGCAGAAAAAAGCTTTTACATGTCAGCCATCAAATCCACAAGTAACTTATAATTTGGCTGTCGGTTACAAAGTGATGGGGGAGTTTGATAAATCTCGTGATTTACTACAGCAATTAATTACTCAGCAACCTGCGTATTTTCAAGCTCATTATTCTCTAGCAGAGTTAAATAACTCACACTCAGCAAAAGTACATTTAGCGCAGCTTAAAGCCTTAGTTAAAAGTAAACTATCAGCGCAAGACAGTCACTATGCACAACATGCTATGGCACTTAATTATGAGCACTTAGGTGAATTTAAAAACGCTTACAATGCGTTTATCGCCAGCAAAAAGAACATTAACCAGCTCGTAAAATATAACGCAGATCAACATAGTCAATTTTGCCAGCAGATTACAAAGCTTAGTCAGCAATTCCCCAACACTCAAACTGACACCGACTTTGCGCCAATATTTGTTGTCGGCATGCCACGTTCAGGCACCACATTAATGGAAAAAATTATAAATCAGTCTGATCAAGTTCAAGGTGTTGGCGAGCTTAATGACATTGTTCAACTTTGCCAAGGGGATAATAAGCAGGTTTTAAATAGCAATGTTTTAGCAAACGCCTATAAAAATAAACACACTATTGAGCAACTTAATAGTTATCAACAGCGGGTTAGACAATTAGTCGCACCATCACTACGTAGCTGTGATAAGCAGCCCTTCAATTTTTATTATATTGATTTAATTTTAGCTGCATTTCCACAAGCTAAAATAATTTGTATGCAGCGGGGGCAACAAGATACCTGTATTGCAAATTTCCGTCAGCTTTATAACCCTGCGAGTGCTTTTCATCATTACAGTTATGATTTAAAAAATATAAATCGGTATTACTATGACTACTGTGACCTAATAAATCACTTCGCGAGCACATATAAAGACAATGTCTTGATCATCCAATATGAAGAGTTGGTAACTGAACCTACCAGTAATACGCAAAAGGTATACGCTTTTTGTAATTTAGAGTGGCAAACCGACTGCTTAGACTTTTATAAACAACAAAGCCCCTCGGCTACAGCGAGTAAAGTGCAAGTGCGCCAACCACTTAATCGTAAAGCAATTAACTATTGGCGCCACTATGACTTTGCAGTAAATACTTTGTAACTATACCCGCCTAGGGCAAGACCCTGTTTCGATAGGGAGTTCGTCTCGTGCTCCCCACTCACTCCAAGAACCATCGTATACATGCAGGTTTTGATAGCCGCACTCGCTAGCAAATAACGCTAAGATGCACGCAGTAACTCCAGAACCACAACTAAATTGTAATATTGGCTCGTTATCAATGACTTTCTCAAAAGCAGCTTTAATCTGTTCAAGGGGTTTAGCTTCTCCGTCATTCAGTAGTTCACTGTATGGCATAGCACAGCTATTTGGTATATGACCACTGCGCATGCCTTTTCGCGGCTCAGCCATTTCGCCTGTGTAACGCTTGTAACTGCGTGCATCCAATAGCAAAACGTCGTCATTATCAATGTTATTAAACACCGCTGCGGCGTCAATGAAGTAGTCGGCTCTGGGTTTGGCAATAAAGTTACCTGTATGATGATTATGGCTGTATTCAACTTGAGTCAGGTATCCTAAAGACTGCCATTTGGCTAAACCACCACTAAGTACTTTAACGTTATCAAAGCCCATTGCCTTAAACATCCACCAGCCACGAGCAGAGCTAAACAGGCCTTCATCTTCATAGATAACCACCAACGAATCTTGGTCGACGCCCATAAGCTGCATTTGCTGCGTAAATTGCGCAGGGCTACACATAGTATGAGATAAGCCGCTGGATAAATCCGCGAGTTGTTTTTTAAAATCAAAACGCTGTGCATTGGGTAACATAGCATCAGGTTGGTACTTTCCGGATAAACCCGGGCGCACCATACCCGCATCAAAGATAACGAGTTTTGAATCGTTTATGTGCTCGTTCAACCATTGGCAAGTTACTACATTCTTCATTGTTATCCTTTACGTTATTCAGTTGCTGCGAAAAAACATCTAAACCTATCAGGCGTTCTTCCACAGCCTTAGCATGTTGTGTTGAGCAATCTTGCCACCTTCCTTCAACAGTGTAAACATGCTTTAGATAACCAAAAAACTGATCTCGTAACGCCAAGTTTAGTTGCCAGCCTTGATCCAGTTGTAATAAGCGCTCAAATAGCTCTTGCCTACTATTTGCATGTAAAACTAAATCATCAATGTTGTAACAAGCCTGACCAAGTGTAATTACATGCTTTGCTAATAACAGCGCCTCTAACCCTACAGTTGAATTGATAGTGATTACAGCCTGTGCATTTTCGATTAGATCAGCAGTTGCATTGCCGTTTGCAAATATAGCTTGAGGGTGCTTTTTGTATAAGTGTGTATAATGCTTATGCCAAGATGGATGCTCTTTAAAAACCACTTTTAAATCAGGGTCATTTAACTTTTCTACAGCGTTCATTACCTCACTGTAAAGCATTTCCATTGAATTCAACCAAGGCGAGTAACACACAACTAACTTGAAAAACTCCGAACTTGCGTATCATGAGGAACCTGAAACGGCACAAAAATATAACGCTTTGGCAATTTACTTTTAATAAATTCTTTGCGTTTTTTATGACTTACTCTGGGGATTAAATTTGCATCTTCAACGTTAAAGTGACTTGAAGCCTTAAAAGGTACCGAAATACCCCATACCTAAGGGCGCTCATTATATGTATTTCTCTCTCCCAATATGTGAAATAAGATGCTTACAGTACCAAATATATAAGTTTTTCATGAAGTGAATAAATGTTCCATCGAAAAGACTGTAAAACAAAAAGTACTTAAAAATTAAGTTACAATATAATTTTGCAAAAAACTGCACACTAAAATTATTTGCAGCAACATATAATCGCCTATAATCCTTTACAGGGCTTATACTCCGGTATATTTTTATAGGTTAATTCTTTAACACTATTGATGAGTTATTAATTATAATAAAATACTGGCGCCAAATAGACTTCATAAACTGACGTTGGTACAATAAATTTTTATAAGGACCTCAAGCCCAAGTAATGAGAAATAACTCCCTAGAAATAAAGATTTCAGTTACTGGCACGATCCTCGTAGTACTTCCCAAGTTTATTGGTGATGCAGTTAATTGCACCCCCGCACTTCAGTTGATAAAAGAACAATACCCGAATCATAAAATATCACTGCTAGTTCGTCCCTACTTAGCCGAACTTTTCAAAAGAGATTCGCGCTACTCAGTAATTATTGACGAGCGTTTTAATAGCTCCAAGTCCATTTCAATGCTAGCTCAAGCCAAAATATTAAAGTCAGAAAGAATTGAATTAGCCTTTATCATGCGTAATTCTTTATCTGAAGCTATGTTATGTTTTTTAGCGCGTATTAAATACCGTGTAGGTTATGCTAAAAACGGTCGCTCGCCTCTGTTAACACACCGCTTGATCCTCAACCCTAACCATCACTATATTTATCGCTATTGCAGACTTATTAATGAACCCCTTGGTAACCCATTTTCAACGATACCAAGTACTTCTTTAATGACAAATGAGAGTGAGTTGATAGGTTGTACCAATAATAAAAATATTGGGATTTATTTTGGAGGTAAAAATAAAGAGTTGCGTCATTACCCTTTAAAACTTGCTCTAAAAAGCCTTGAGATAATTGCTAAACAAAATGATTGCTGCTTATATTTATTTGGTGATCCAACTGAAGTCGAAGATGTAAAACAACTACATGAGCAACTCATTAAGCAAAGTATAGACTCTAAAATGCTAGCTGGAAAAACATCAATAGCATCAATGGCCGATGCTATTGGTACTTTAGATTTAATGATAAGTATTGACTCAGGGCCCATGCATATTGCAGCGGCGCTTAATGTACCAATAATACCAATTGTAGGTCTAGGCACATCACCATGGAGCCTGGTCGCACCTAAAACCTTAAACCAAATAGCATTAGTTGCAAATGGCTCTCAATTACTTGAAGGCGATATCATTAAAGAAATAAATCCTAAAGATATCGCCGATGCCACTAAAAAATTATTAGATTAATCAAATATTAATAATCTCAGATCTTAGTAGCGCCATTTTCGCTAAAATTTGATTTTGTACCGAATGGCTGATGTGTTGCTCATCCATCGCATTAATTAATAAATCCACCACCCGATTAAAGTCTCGTTCGCTAATATGCATTCCAGTATGAATATCAACCATATTATCGCCTTTATATTCACAGGGGCCATTTGTGATAGAACATAAGTGAGTAATAAAGCCCGCTCTAAAGTGTGCAACATTGGCGTGCGTAAAATAAGGTAATATAGTATCGTCATTACCTATTTGATTAATAAAGCTATCAACCAAACGTTCAATGCCTTTTTGACCATCCAACTGCTGATATAAACTCAGCTTTGATGCTGATGTACATGCTGTAAGTGTGGATAATAAAAGTACAAAGAAAACGTTTTTCATTACCAATAACCTGTGACAGATAGATACCAACCTGTTTGATCTGCTGCACCTGCAATGCGGCCTAAATCAAGCCATGCAGCCGTCACACTTACATTCTTATTAGGCATCCACGCTATAAAAAAGTCCTGCCAATCCTGCTCACCTAAACCAAGATTATTAGACTTTTGCCGATACTCAATGCCCACAGCTACCTCACGGCTGAAAAATACCGCAGTGCTGCCTTCAAATAAGATTTCTTTATTTTTATCTACTCCACCAAAACCTAACAAACCAAGTTGGTTGGCATCACTGTAGCGCGTGGTGATATTCCAGAACCAGTTATAACCAGCTATGACGCCTAAATGTAGCTTACTTGCCGCCAAATAAATATCAGTCCCGCTGGTGTCTTGTGCATCAAGCAAGGTCGCAACAGTGCCATCCTCTAGTGACTTATGCTGTACGCCAACACTTAATTGTGGCCATTGACTATAAACAATATCACCATACACTCTCACCTTAGCTGATGTAATTGACTGCTCGATTTGTGTATCAAGTGCTGGTACATCAAATTGTTGCTGTGCATAACTAAATTCAACACGGTTAAACAAGTTAACTTGAGCACCACATACATCTAAACTGTAATCAGTGACATCTGCTCGGCTGCAAAAGCCGTTTACAGCAAATTCGTCATCACTGGCATAACCAGCTAACTGCGCCCAAGGTACAATACCGCCGCCCGCACTGCCCTCCACTTGTGATACTCCCGGCGTAGCTAACAATTTACCTTGTGCAGCAAGAGTGTGAAATGAATAAACACATGTTATTAAAACTATGATGACTTTAAGCAGGTTCATTATATTGCTCCAACCAATGCTCAAATACATCAGCTTTTAAGGGCCTACTTAAGTAATAACCTTGTACATGGTCACACTGCATCGCTTTGAGTAACTCTAAGGAGCCCTCGGTTTCAACTCCTTCAGCCACTACCGAAAAGCCTAATTGATGACCAAGTGTAATAGTTGACTCGACAATAAATTGATCTTTTTTCGATTCGTCTAGCTTTAGAATAAAACACTTATCCAGCTTAAGCTCATCGATTGGTAACATTTTTAATCGCCCTAATGACGTTTGCCCTACCCCGTAATCGTCCAGCGAAATTTTAACGCCAATGGCTTTCAAGCTCTCTAATGCTTGAATGCCTTTTTCTTCATTTTCAATCATATCGCGTTCAGTCAATTCGATCGTGATCAACGCAGGTGCTACCGAGTGATTCTTTAATGTTTTTACTAAATTTGCGTGAAAGCCTGGGTAAGCAATATCTTGAGCCGATACATTAATAGCCGCCTGCATATTAATGCCATTTTGCTTCCATAAGCCGACTTGCTTCACAACTGTGCTAATAACCCACTCAGTTAACTCAACGATGAGTCCTGACTGTTCAGCAAGATCAATAAATAACTCAGGTGATACCCAACTGCCGTCTTTTCGTTGCCAACGGATCAAAGACTCAACTTTATCTATTTGTTCCGTGGCAATATTTAATTTGGGCTGATAGGTCATAAATAACTGCCCATCATCATCACTGATCGCTTGTTTAAGTTCATCGATCATGCGTAGGCTTTCAAGATGTTCTTCATCTTCACCATCTTGATAGTAATGAATATTCTCATGTTCAGTTGACGCACTATCAACAGCAATTAACACTCGACGGATCAAATCATCGGCTTGCTGCCCTTGCTCTGGATAATTCACAACCCCAGCACTAAAGCGTAAACTAATATTTAATTTTTGAATTGTGTAACAAGCCTGTAGCTGGTCCATTAGACCTGGTATGCCACACTTTATATTTTGGCTGGTTAATGTAGGAAACACTGTTAAAAACTCATCCCCCCCAATACGTGCATGAAAGCCTCCTAATTCGTCAGAAAACTCGGCAATACGACACGCAACCGCTTTTAAACAGTCATCTCCTACTCTTGGGCCAAGTTTATCGTTTATATGGCGTAGGCCGCGAATATCAATTGCGACTAAGGTGTACTGTTGAGCTTCTTCCAGAGACTCATTTAACACTTCAAGCATTGCAGAGCGATTATAAAAACCTGTTAATGAATCATGTTTTGCCGCAAAACTAATTTGCTGTTCGCGTTCGTTGATATCGTTACCCATGTTTTTGAACGCATCAATAAGCGTTTTTATTTCATTACTTTGCTTATTACTCATAGCATCAACACTGTAATTACCAAGGGCAAACTGACGGGCTAAGCTAGCCAGTTGCGATAAAGGCATGGTTAAATTTTTTGCTAATAAGCTACTGGTGATAATACCGATTACAATAGTTAAGACAGCTAAAAATATTAACGTAAAAAACAACCGTTCAAACTCGCTATAGCTTTGTGATAAATCAGCGCTTAGCAATACATTAACAGGATGTTTTTTTAGTGAAGCTAAGTGTAAATCTCGATTACGATAGATGGGTTGCTCACCAAAAAAACGTGAGGTCGTTGCTTGATGAAAATAACTATTTGGTACAAAAGGAGTGGGTCTAGACACTAGCGAGCTGCGAATAACCCCGTCGCTTTGCGCAATAAAACTCACATCCATGCCCGTTAGATTTTTTAACTCTATTGCTACGTTGTCACTAATTTGAAAGCCAACCAAACTATAAGCAACCGTTCTAGGCGCTCTCACTGGCAGTAATATAACTTGGTATAATTCACCGTCAAAGACCACAAAACTTGATTGCTCAGAGTTATTAAGTAGCTCAGTCATTAGCTGCTTAAAGTCATTGCTAAAAATCTGGTTTGGCTGATTTGATGAAATTAGCTCACCCGATAAATCTAATAGCAACATTACATCGGCATTTATGCGTTGGCTATGATTATACAAGGCACTGCTGATAGTATCTGCATCACGTGTCGCTACAGCTTGTTTGAAGCCAAAGTCTGATGTTAAAACCTTTGCCGCCGTTAATAGTAGGCTTTCTTTTGCCGTTAAATATTGCTTGTACACATTCTCAGCAACGTTTATATCCTGAGTCACTTTATTTTCATTAAATTGACTCGTTGACCACCAAAAGCTAGCCAAGCTAACTACTGTGGTTAATAACACCAAGCCGACACACAGTATAATAATGCGATTTTTTAAACTATTGGTCATTCTCAGCCTTAAATTTATTACCAAATGTATTACGTGGCGCAGGGGTATCCGTTTTAATCACAATAGCTAAACTGCTAACAGCATTTTCAGTAATGCTTAATAGCGCCTTTTCTTCAAGGGGCAGCGATTGCAGAGGATGCCAAAGGCTAATTTTCACAGGTAATCGGCTCTGCTCTATACGCACTATACCATTTGCATCACTTTGGTAAGTATAAGGACTACTTGCTATATAAATATAGCCCACCATAGAATCATGAATATTACAGCCAAGCACCACAATGCCATCATTTTCAAACTCAACAGGCTGTTCTGGTTGCCCTGAGTACAATTTTAATTGAAATGGTTTAGCCTTCGAAAATGAATAAACGTGGTGGCGAATGTTATCACTATTGGGAAAGTTAACTTGCTGTCCCTGCTGGGCAACAAGTAAAGTCGGTGAAAAATGTTTATCTATTTGATCCATAATCAACACAGGTAAATCACCTGCAACAGCTTGATTATTCTGCCCGAGTAGCTCTACAACAGAGTTAACCAAGGGCTGGCCATGTTGATCCGTTACCTTAAGAGTAATATCTGCAGCAGAGATAAAGCAAGAGAATAGCAAAAGACCCAATGCCGCCATGTATTTAGTCACAATCCCCAGCCAAGCCATTTTATACCCTTGGATACACGAAGTACCACGTTTAAAGTTTTTATCAGGTTTTACTTAAGCTAATTGAACTGTGCTCTGTAATGCAACTATAAAAGCCCAATTACACTAAATAATAGTAAAATATTGGGCTTTTTAAAGTCACTTAACTACCAACTCATTATTAAGACTTAGTAATTAATCCATATTGATCGTCTAATATGGTAATCACTTCTCTACGTGGATCCGCAGGAATAGCGATATCTTTACCGACAATTTTACTTGCAATACCAACATAAGTATCAGAAACAGCAAGCATAACAGACTCCGGTAAGACATACTCTTGCGCTAGAGTTTCACGTTCATCCATACGGTCTTTATTTAGTAATACATCACTATCTGGCACATTGTTGATCAATAACTGGCGGAAACCTTCTTTTGAGTTTTCAACAATTTTACCATCTCGGTAAGCAGCTCCATCCCAAATGCGAGATGAATCAGGCGTACCCACTTCATCTATGTAAATAAGTTTATCTGTGCCATCGACATCTTCTACATAACCAAACTCAAACTTGGTATCAACAAAAATTTGGTCAAGCTTCGCAAGCTCTGCACTTATTAGACCAAAGCCTTCTGTTAATAACTTTTCGTATTTAGCTATATCATCTTCAGACTTAAAATTAAAGACGCCCAAGTTATTAGTGATATTCTCACGCGTGATATTTACATCATCCACTTCAGGGATGTCTGCTACGCCCGTAATGATCCCTTTTGTAGAAGGAGTGATTAACACGTTATCTAACTTTTGGTTAGCCGTTAAGCCTTCTGGTAACTCTAAGCCACAAAAATTACGTATGCCTTTACTATAGTCACGCCACATGCTGCCTGTAATGTATTGACGCGCTATCGCTTCAACTTTAACTGTGCTCGCTTTACGTACAATCCATACATAAGGATGAGGAATATCAACAATGTGGTTACCCGCAAGGCCAGCTTGGTCAAATAACTTAAACCAATGTGACGCTACAGTATTTAATGCAATGCCTTTACCTGGTACACCATTTAACCCGTTCTCACCTTGCCAAATACAATCAAACGCAGAAATACGATCAGAAATAACCATAATGGCAAGCTCTGTTCCTTTTGGAACTTTATAGCCTTTTTCACTAATTAAACGAGCGCTATCTTCATCTGTTAACCAATAAACTGAACGCACTTTACCACTGTGAACAGGGCCTTTTGTACGAATAGGTAAGTCATCGTTTACGTCTAAAACTTTATAGCTAGTCATGCTATCTCCGGATGTATGGCATGCCCATAATGAGCATAAGTATGGTATTGGGGTTATGAGGTGCTAATAATAATCGAGACGAGCCAAAAGCTCAATCTCTGCTCTATTTATACATAGCGTATAAATAAGAGCTAAAGGGTCATTCCAGTGTAACTTTGCTGTCATAAACAATATAGAGTTATAATATGGGTCTATTTATTGGGGGACTATACTTGGACTATTTAACAGCAACTAAAAATAAAAAATACTTAATGTATATTTCTCAAAATTATTCTTATGCTATTTTACGGCCATTACAGCAAGAAATACTAGCTCAAGGAGGTGAGGTAAAGTGGTTTTTGGAAGGAAATGAAGTTACATCTAGTTTCTTGAAAAATAATGAATCTCAGCTATTAACGATCGAAGAAGTTATTAGGTGGTCTCCAGATGTTTCATTCGTCCCAGGAAATGTTATACCTCCTTTCATCCCAGGTATAAAAGTAGGTCTTTTCCATGGGTTCAATTCAGGCAAACGAAATCGTAAAGGCTTCGAAGATCACTTTAATATCAGAGGATGTTTTGATTTATATTGTACTCAAGGCCCTAATACAACATCAAGATTTGAACAACTGTCAAAACAATATAAGCACTTTGCTGTAAAAGAAACTGGTTGGCCTACATTAGATCCTCTATTCAATCCAGACACCAAAAGTATCTATACACAGCCTGATGATAAAAGAAAAACACTATTAATTTGCTCAACATTTTCAAGAAACTTATCTCTGGCACCGAAGCTTTACCAAACAATAAAAACTTTTAGTGAGCAAGGTAAGTGGCGAATTCTAATGCAGTTCCACCCTAAAATGCCAAATGAGTTAGTCACTAAATATCAAGCTCTTGAGAACGAAAACCTAACTTTTATTGAAACAGATAATGTATTACCCCTTTTAAAAGCTGCTGATGTCATGCTCTGTGATACTTCATCAATTTTATTGATGTTTATTTTACAACGAAAACCAGTCGTAACTTTTTGCAACCAAGATCCAGGAAAACACCTTCTTGATGTCACTGAACCTGAAAAAGTAGAAGCTGCAATTGAGCTTGCTTTATCTCATCCAGCTCAGCTAATGGACGATATTGAGTCTTTTTGTCAACAGCTTCATCCATACCAAGACGGCCTATCGAGTCAACGTGTACTTGCAGCATGCAATGAATTAGTATTAACAAATCCAAAACTTAAGCCCAAACCGCTTAATTTAATTCGAAATTTAAAGATGCGTAAAAAGTTAAATTATTGGCGTTGGTAATAATTATATAGGTTTTTATGATCACACTTAACAATGTACTTTTCAAATGGCACAAGCAACAAGCAAAGCCCACGCTTAGCATACCGGCATTAAACATTACAGATGGCGAACATGTTTTTTTACATGGGCCGAGCGGCTCTGGTAAATCAACCTTATTATCATTGCTTGCTGGGATCAATACTGCCAACTCAGGTACCGTAAAACTATTAAATACTGATTTAGCAGCCCTGAGTAACCGCAAACGTGATGTTTTTCGCTCTGATCATATAGGTTATATTTTTCAGAACTTTAATTTACTGCCTTACCTCTCCCCGCTTGAAAACGTAATGCTAGGTTGCCAGTTTTCAAAGCCACGCCAACAAAAAGCACTGCAACAAAGCGCCTCCTTAGAGCAAGAAGCCGCACGGTTATTAACTGCGCTTGGCCTC
The DNA here is from genome assembly GCF_030408095.1 of Pseudoalteromonas sp. APC 3893. Lineage (NCBI taxonomy): Bacteria > Pseudomonadati > Pseudomonadota > Gammaproteobacteria > Alteromonadales > Pseudoalteromonadaceae > Pseudoalteromonas > Pseudoalteromonas sp. APC 3893. The sequence goes on along the minus strand of NZ_JASDCD010000018.1, from coordinate 66,869 downwards.
ACAGTGGAACACCACCAGCAAAACGTAGCAAATTTAAGTATTGGCCAACAGCAGCGGGTTGCTGCCGCACGCGCTTTTATTGGCAGTCCAGAGCTCATTATTGCCGATGAGCCGACCTCTGCACTGGATGCTAATAACCGCACTGCATTTATTGAGCTGTTATTTGCTCAGGCCAGTATAGCCGGTAGCACCTTAGTATTTGTTAGCCATGATGAAAGCCTGCAAACACTGTTTAATCGCTCAATCAGCCTAAGTGATATTACGGAGCAAGCACAATGATATTGATAAAGCTTGCTTATAAAAGCCTGCTAAACCGCCGTGGCAGTGCTTTTTTAACCCTGTTTACCATTGCCATTAGCGTAATGCTGCTACTGAGTATTGAGCGTGTACGCGTTGATGCCAAAAGTAGTTTTAGCAATACAATATCAGGCACAGATTTGATTGTTGGCGCCCGCACTGGCGATATTCAATTATTGCTGTCGTCTGTATTTCGCATTGGCCACACAAACAATGGCGTAAGCTGGCAAAGCTACCAATATATCAAGCAACAACGGGGCGTTGCATGGACAATTCCATTATCCCTTGGTGACAGCCATAAAGGCCAAGCCGTGCTTGGTACCAGCTTAGATTACTTTACACATTACAAATACGGGAAAAAACAACCGCTAACGTTTACCCAAGGCGCTGCATTTAGCCATTTAAACGAAGTGGTAATAGGCAGTGAAATCGCCAACAAACTAAATTATCAGCTTGGCGATAAAGTAGTTATTTCACATGGCATGGGCAATACCAGCTTTCACCATCACGATGAAGACCCATTTACCGTGGTCGGTATTTTAAAAGCCACAGGCACACCTGTTGATAAAACCTTGCACATTCCCCTTGCTGCCATCGAGCTAATTCACGGCGGGGGTCACTCTGAGCATGAGCATGAGCATGAGCATGAGCATGAGCAGCATAACGAAAACCTAACCGGAGAGCCAAAACAAATTACGGCCTTTTTAATGGGCTTTGACTCACCTTTATACACCTTGCAAGTGCGTCGTAATATTAACCAATATAAACCTGAAGCACTTTTGGCTATTATGCCTGGCGTAACATTGCGTGAGCTGTGGGAAATGCTCTCAATAGTCGAAAAAATCCTACTGTTATTTTCCTCCATTGTGGTGTTAGTAAGCCTGCTTGGCATGTTAACAACACTTTTAGCCAGCTTAAACCAACGCCGTCGTGAACTGGCGATTTTACGCTCTGTAGGTGCCAGACCTTGGCACTTGTTCTCGCTTATCAGTATAGAGTCACTCCTTATTACATTATTTGGCTGCTTATTAGGCTGTGGTTTATTTTATGGTTTAATGAGCGTTGCCGCAGGTTTTTTACAAAGCCACGGGGGCATCTCTGTCACAATCAGTATGCTCTCCCACTATGAACTGATGTTGATTGGCGCTATTATGGCGGCAGGTTTTATCGTTGGCCTTATTCCCGCAACGCGTGCTTATTTCTACTCACTGACCGATGGCATGAGCATTAAAATTTAAGAGGAACACCATGCAGTACATTCAAAAACTTAGCTTTGTAAGCTTGGTTATTATTAGCTTAGCAGTGAGCTTTTTAGCTCATGCTAACGCGCCAAAAGAAATATTTTGGGAAGACCTGATCCCCCAAGGGCATGTGCAAATTGATACCCAAGACCAAGCTAGCCATGAAGGCAGTGAGCAAAACTGGGTGCAGCCCGATCTTGATGCGCCAGTCGTTAAAGAACTTGATGGCCAGTCGGTGAGTTTACCAGGTTTTGTGGTACCACTTGAAGGTGATAGCGAAGTCATCACCGAGTTTTTACTGGTCCCGTATTTTGGTGCTTGTATTCACGTACCACCACCGCCACCCAATCAAATTGTCCACGTAACAATTAAAGGCGGCGTACCAATCGAAAGCTTATATGATGCGATTGTAGTCACCGGCATCATCAGCACCGAAACATGGAGTGGCGACATCGCTCAAGTTGGCTATAAAATAAAAGCCGTAGGCATCGCCCCGTTTGAGCTTTAAAAAGCTACAAACACAAAAAAGCCCGCAGCGTTAACTGCGGGCTTTTTTGTTAAATGAGTGAGTCAGCCTATAAGCCGGGTTCTGTTCTTTCCTAAGAAAGCGATAATCATTCGTCTAGGCCATAAATCGCTCTATGGCTCAAGCAACCTACCCGGTTCCAACGTGGGCCACGCCATAAGGAACCCTATTTGGTCTTGCTCCGAGTGGAGTTTACCTTGCAACCGACTATTACTAGCGGCCCGGTGCGCTCTTACCGCACCCTTTCACCCTTACCAACCGAAGTTGGCGGTCTCCTCTCTGCTGCACTTGTCGTGGGCTCACGCCCCCCAGCCGTTAGCTGGCACTCTGCCCTGTGGAGCCCGGACTTTCCTCCCCCTGCGCATTTTCGTTGCAGGCAGCGATTATCTTGGCTGACTCGGCGCGCAGTATACCTGAGCTTGATGCTCTGTGCAGTAAAGAATTAGCCTTTTTCGTCAATAATTGTTTTATACAGGGCGTTTTTTTTCATACCAAAGTAATCGGCCACGATACCGCAGGCTTTTTTCATCGGCATTTCACTCTCAAGTAAGGCTAACATTTTACGAGCTTCTGGCGGAATATCATCTACCACCTTAGGTTTGCCCGGTAGCATTAAAACAATTTCACCACGTTGTTTAGTTGGATCATCCGTTAAAAACTGTTTTAACTCAGTTACCGTGCCATTAAAAAAGGTTTCAAACGTTTTGGTTAGTTCTTTAGCAAAAACCACCTGTTGTTCGCTACCAAGGGCGCTTTCTAAATCATCAAGACTAGCCATAATACGGTGCGTACTTTCGTACATTATACTGGTTATGCCTGAATTAACGGCTTCAATGAAGAAGTCTTGGCGAGCTTTACTTTTCGCTGGAGTAAAACCAATAAATTGAAAGCGATCGGTCGGTAAGCCTGAACAGCATACCGCAGTAATTGCTGCACACGCACCCGGTACCGGTGTTACATGAGCCCCTTGCTCACGACATAAATTAACAACGGCATAACCAGGGTCGCTAATTAAGGGCGTACCAGCGTCTGAAACAAGTGCTATATTTAATCCTTGGTTCAACTGGTCAATTATTTGCTGCGCTTTTTGCTTTTCATTATGATCATGTAAAGCAAAGGTTTTTGCTTTAATACCAAAGTGACTGAGCAACTTACCTGTATGGCGAGTGTCTTCAGCAGCGATTAAGTCAACCTGCGATAATGTCGCGATTGCACGCTGACTTAAGTCGTCAAAATTGCCAATTGGGGTGGCAACGATGTAAAGAGTGCCGATTTTATCTGAATTCTCCTCATTTAACATTGAGGTCTCCTGCGTCAGTCAGTAATATAAGCAAATCGCGTTAACGTATTGGGAAATCATTGTGCGACTTAAACTTGTTAGTCTATTAATCATATTGTCAGGGTTATCGGCCTGTAGTACAACCGAAAAACCGACTAAAACTTCTGAAAACCTTAGTTCAGCTAATAGTACGTCACAAATTCAAGCGACTGATGCACAATCAATGTACCAACTTGCGTTAAACCGCCAAGGTGCAGATAAAATTCAGCTGCTTTATAGTGCGCGTGATGCGGCTATCGAAGAACAACGCTGGCCACTGCTAGAACAAATATGCACTGAGCTTGAGCAAACCACAACGGTTGATCAGGTGCAAAATAAACTCTACACCGCATTTGCACAAAAGCAGCAGGGTAAAAACACCTTAGCGCTGGAAATGCTAGCCACTTTAAATAACCAGTTAACGCAACCTGAGCATTTTGCTTGGCACCAATATTTAACGGCCAGCATCTACTCATCACAAAACTTACCTAAACAAGCTGCACCGTATTTTTTTAGAGCATCAGAAGCTGCCAGTAAAAATGGTTTAACAATTCCTGAGCTTAATAAAGCGCTTTGGCAAAATCTACAACAGCTTTCATCTTACGCATTAGAGCGTTTTAATCGTGGCTCTGTGGTACAGCAAGGTTGGGTAAACCTGGCTTTGTATCACCAAGTTTATTTAGGTGCACCGGTTGAGTTAGATCAGGCAATCAATAATTGGCAGCGCCGCTACCCGACTCACCCCGCAATGGCAGTACTCCCTAAAAGAGCGGCTGAATTAATCGCGATAGAGCCTGTTAATATTGAGCGGCTAGTGGTGCTACTACCTCAATCTGGGGCTAATGAACGCTTAGGCGATGCATTAAAAGCAGGAGTGCTTGGGGCACTCGATAACAGTAATATCACCGAAACAGTTTTTCTTGATGAAATGCTGACGACCACAGAGCTAGAAACTAAGCTCGCAGAATTAAAACCTAACTTTGTTATTGGCCCACTACTCAAAGCAAACATTGATAAACTAGCGAATAATCGAACCTTAGTGAACTACCCTGTTTTGCATTTAAATTCTTTTGAAGGACAGCGCGTCTCAAGCCAACACTTCTTTTTTGCTTTAAATCCTGAGCACGAAGTACAACAAGCTCTTGAGCACTTTTTAACTCAAGGTTACCAAAAGCCTATGATTCTTGCGCCAAATAGCAGTGCCGGACAACGCTTAGTTGATTTTTTTAATATGCAGTGGCAACGCTATAGTGAAACAAAGCCACAAGTAGGGCTATATAGCAGTAAAAAGGATATGCCAAAAACAATCGCAGGGTTACTCGAAGTTGATAAATCAAAAGAACGCATTACAACGGTTAAATCGTTATTTAAGCAAGAAGTTGAGAGTGAAACCCGCTCACGCAGAGATATCGACGTTATTTATATTTTGGGCGACGCCATAGAAACCCGTTTAATTAAGCCTTACTTAGATGTTAACGTAAGTACCTTTGTAGAGCGCATACCTCTTTACGCGAGCTCTAAGAGTCATAGTAAACAAATCGATAGAACCGACAAAGGTGATTTAGACGGCTTATATTTTACTGAGCTACCTTGGATGCTTAGCGGTCAAGTATCTAACCAAGCCTTGCGCCAACAATATAATTCTCTATGGCCAGAGCAAGCCGATATCAGCCAACGCTTATTTGCCATGGCCTATGACTCTGTGGCTATGCTAAGTGATATTACGCAACTGAGCATGATCCCAGGTAAGCAATATACCGGATTAACGGGTCAATTAAGCATCGCTAGTGATGGCCAAATTAATCGTCAGCTTAAATGGGCACAATATAAAAATAAACAAATTAAGCCTGTGCAATTAAAAACCCAAGCGCCAGTACCTTTATTTATGCAAACAGCTACAAGTGAATAATTACCAACAGACAAGGACGTGTCATGTCGTGGTTCAAACAATTATGGCAAAATAGTCGAGAAAAAGGTCAATACTATGAGCTTCAAGCGCAAAAGTATTTACAGCAGCAAGGGTTAACACCCATAGAGCGTAACTATAACTGCCCCTATGGAGAGCTTGATGTAATAATGCGTGACGGTGATACACTTGTATTTATAGAAGTAAAGTTTCGTGCAAGTAGTATCAAAGGCGGTGCAATGCATGCGCTAGGAAAACAGAAGCAACAACGTTTAAAGCGCACTATCTATCATTATTTAGCAGCTAAACAGCTAAAAAATCAAGCGCTAAGAATCGACTTTGTCGCTATTACTGGCGACAAAGCACAACAACTTAATTGGATAAAAAACGTATTTTAATATGCAAGATACTATAAAAGAGATTTTTACAGAAAGCATTCAAGTGCAAATCGCCGCTGGTGAGGTACTACCAAGCGCGTTAGAAGCCGCCGCTTTTACCATTGCACAAAGCCTTATTAATGGTAATAAGTTGATTTGTTGTGGTACCGCAAGCTGCCACATGCTAGCTCAACATATGGCTGGTGTACTAATCAACTTTTATGAAACCGAGCGCCCTTGCCTACCTGCAATAGCCCTATCGCAAGAAAATATTAATTTAGGGCAAAGTAACCACACAGATGATCACGAAACATTTGCACGTCAAATTCGTGCGTTTGCTCAACAAGGTGATTTATTACTGGTGATGGCAAGCAACGGCAACGAAAAAAATATAATTTCAGCAGTGGAAGCAGCACTTACAAAAGACATGAAGGTCATAGTAATGGTTGGCGATGATGGTGGAGAATTAGTTGGCCTACTTGGCGCTAATGATGTAGAAATCCGCGTACCTTCTAAACGACCTAGCCGTATCATCGAGTCTCACTTGGTCAACCTCCATTGTTTAAGTGGGCTAATCGATTTAACCCTATTTCCACAGGAAGAAAGTTAATGTTCAAGCAATCACTTATTGTTATGGGAACCGTTTTATTATTACAAGGCTGCGCAGCTGCTGTTGTCGCTGGTACTGCAGGCGCAGTCACAGCCGCAAACGATCGCCGCACGCTTGGCTCACAAATTGACGATAACAACATTGAAATTAAAAGCGGTATTGCTATTAACGACGTAGAGCGCTTAAAAGATCACGCCAATCTAAACGCAATTAGCGTTAATGGAATTGTGCTGTTAATTGGTCAAGTTACCAATCAAGAAATGAAAAATGAAGCACAGATTGCTATAGAGAAAATAGATGGCATTCGTAAAATTCATAATCAAATTCGTATTGGCTCAAATATCAGCATGAGTACAAAAACCCATGACTCATGGCTCACCTCTAAAGTGAAAACTCAATTACTCACCACAGATAACATCAGTAGTAACAATATTAAGGTGATTACTGAAAACGGCGAAGTATTCTTAATGGGCTTAGTAACAGATGCAGAAGCCAATACTGCAGTAGATGTTGCGCGTAACGTATCTGGTGTTGAACGAGTTATAAAAGTGTTCGAGTATTTATAACGCGAGTAATCTATTAAAGTTTTAAAATTAAAAAAGGCGAGAGTAAATCCCGCCTTTTATTTTGACATGTACCTTAGAACTTAAACGATACACCGGCAAATAAGCGTGGGCCGTAGCTATTCACTTCCCCTAAGTTACCCTCAGTATAGTAATCTTGTGATTTAGGCTCACTAAATAAGTTAATTGCTTCAACTTTAACCTTAACGTGGCTATTAACTTTGTATGACGCTCTCATTTCCCATACACCAACCGCATCTACATAACGTAAACGGGTACCATTGCTTGTATATGGTTGGAAATACTCACTACGGTATTTATAAATAACCGCCGTATCAAAGTCGCCAATTTGATAATAAAGTTGACCACTGAATACATGCTCAGAGAAGCCTGGAACAGAGCCTGGCTCAACAATTCCCTCTGTTAACTGGGTAGTGTTGCCATGAACATCAGTGATGAAAGTATCGCCATAGTTACTATCTTCAAACTCGTAATCTGTATCAGCATAGTTATAGCCAAATTTCACACCAATTCCTGTGTCCCAACGATAAGCAATTGAAGTCTCTAGACCAAATATATCGCTTTTTTCATCCGTTGTTACGGAGTTAGTGATTGGTAATAGGTAGCTATCTCCATCAATTACAAACTCTTCTAATACCGTTTGTTGCTGGAAACCACCTTGGAATTGCTTGTAGTAAAAACCAAGCGATACAATAGCATCTTCATTAGGATACCATTCAGCTGCGATATCGTAGTTCCACGACATTAATGGTTTAGTATCAGGGTTGCCTGAACCGTTAACACCAACAAATAAGTCTTCAACCGTAGTTGGTGCTGCATTATCATCGGTTTGGAATGTACGGCTATAGCTCATATCACTTGGATCAGCACGCGACATACCACGGAAAATACCACCACGAAATAAGATGTCTTCGCTGTAATCTACTACTAAGTTAAAGCTTGGTAACACTTCAGTGTAACCACCGCCACCTTCGATTTTCTCTAGTGATTCACCGGGCACAACACTCAATATACCTAACTCATCAGCAACTACTTCAAAAGTGTTTCTAAAGCCTATTGACGTTACATCAGTATCAACGACACGCACACCAAAATTACCGCGAATAAACTTACCGAACATTTCTGTATCGTAATTCGCCATTAAGTAAACTGAGGTTGTTTCTTCGGTAACATCTTTCGTGCCTGCATTCGCGTACTCCAGTTCAGGGTAGGCAAATTCACCACCATTAGAAGCTGCAAGCGCTTGTGAGAAGCATACATTGTCGTATGTTGCCCAAGATGAACCGGTGCCACTATCCACTACATTTCCGCTACTGTCCACTTGGGTAATAATGTCGCCATCTGATACGCTCGATAAGAACCCTGACTCAGGGAAGTCTATTTGACACCCTTGTAACACATCAAGCGCTGCAGTCGTCGTTTCATCAAGTGTGTACTCAGTACGAGAACCATTACCTTGCAAACCACCATACTGAATAAATGATAACTCAGACATTCTCACGCCACCTTGAATACTGGTAAATACATCACCTTCAAGTGCATAGTCAAAGTCTACACGCGCACCTATCACTTCATTATCACGTACGTTTTCACGGTCAATACGTGTACGCAAGCTGTCGGTATAATTTGTAATATCTGTCACATCAAAATCTGTTAACGTGAAATGAGGAATGCTTTCCCCCATATCCCAACTAAAGAAAGGACGATCGGCGGTTCTACCCCGGTTAGAAATTTGAATTTCTTCACGCTTAGTTTGTGAGTAAGAAACATCAAAATCTAATGTTAGTCTGTCTGTTGCATGATACTCAACGTTTAAACCGTAACCTTTGTAGTTTTCTTCTCGAGAGAATTGCTCGCCAGCAGACTCAATGCGTTCTTGACCTTCCCAGTGTAAAATTCCACCTGCTTGATTGGTCACGAGTGAAGGACCCGTTATGCCTCGAGTCACTCCTTTTTGTAAGAAAATTAAGTCGTGTCGTGCTTCTTGCTGTATACGATCTGATAGTTGAATATCTAGATTAATATCCCATGCATCAGATGGCTGATATTGAAAAGCGACAAACAATGCATCACGTTCATCTGAAGTTTCATTTTGACGAAAACTTCTACTACTGCCAGTCCACGCGTAAGGTGTGCCATCACTAATTGCTTTACCAGTATCTGAGTCAATTTCGGTATCGTAACCTTGGTTAGTGCTACCACTTACTTGATCTTCACAATCCTTAATCGATCCTGTAGGTTCATAGCGATAAAAGCCTTCATTAGTGTTACTTGGATCATTTAAGCATGCCCACAATGAAGAACCTGTAGGGCTAGAGCTACGGTATTCCGCTTCTGGCTGGCTAATATCTTGACGTTGCACACCAAAAGACACACCTAAAGCTTGACCATTATCAAATTCAAATTGATCTAAATAACTAAAGGTACCACGAAAACCAACATCACTTTGTAATGAGTTATCAACATTACTTTCATCTGGGTTATAGTTTACTTTAACTTCACCTTGAATACGCTGCTTACCATAATCAAGCGGCTGTACCGTTTCAAGAGCGATAACACCCGCTACACCACCTTCAATCATCGATGCATCTTGCGTTTTATAAATCGCGATCTTTTTAACTAACTCTGAAGGAAACTGAGAGAAGTTAACCGAGCGGTCACCACTGCCGTTAGTCGCTTCACGGCCGTTAATATGCGTAGCACTTAGAAACGGGCCCAAACCACGAATAGTAATTTCAGTTGCACCACCATTTTCACGATGCGAAGCCGCACCTGTGATAGATTCAAGTGCCTCACCAATTGATAGCGCTGGTAAATCACCAATATCTTCCGCAGATAAGCCATCTACAACCGTGGTTGCTTCACGCTTGATTGCGATTTGATCTTGAATGGTTCTACGTGAACCTGTAACGCTAATAATTTCAATATTATCATCTTCAACTTCAGCATTTTGAGGTGCTTCTTGAGCATTAGCAGTCAAAGTAAATGAACCTGCCATACCTGCAAAAATAGTTGCTTTAACAAGCTTAGCAACTGGACGAAGTGCAAATTGATTTTGCGCTTCTTTTTGCGCTCCATTTGCTATTGTGTGTTCTGTTGTCAACGACATGTCGAGATCTCCGTTGTTATTATAAAGGTAGCGTTCGCTACCTATTTAGCAATACAAAATTATTTATGAGGTTACTCTTGCTCTACTGTCCAAGTAGAACCAGCTCCAACTTCAGAGGCTTGGATATAGTGCAGGCCTTTTGCACCAGCAATCGCTTGAGCGCCACTAGGGTCTGTCACTGTCAACGTATTTGCCTCTGTAGCAATGATTAATTCAGGTACTTCTTTGCCATTTTCAGCTGGCGCTTGGTCAACCGCACCTTGAGAATCAAATTCGCCATTGCCATTTAATTTTCTGATATCTACCCAGTCTTCATCTTCAACATCACCTGAGGCGTAGCTCACAGTGAAACCATAGTTATTTGAAAATAAAGATTCTTCATGGTTAATTAAGTCACAATCGTATTCAAAAGCATGTGCTGAACTACTGTCACCATTTGCTAAAAAGTAGCCATTAATTAATGCATCAGAAATGTCATCATCCGACTCATCTGTATCATCAACACCCACACCATTTGCAATTAGGTTCGCGTCGAAGTTAATTTTGAAAAAGTTTTTAGTTAATCCATATAATACTGGATCATCTGCTGCGGTCAGTTCATCACAATCACCAACACGTGCTTTAGAGCCAATTTCAGTACTAAATACGATAGGTTGAATAGAGTTTAAAACAGTGTTGTTACTAACATTTAAAGTAAAATCACCCGCCGCATCTAGTACCGCTTGGTTACCACTATTAGGCAAGCCACCCGTTGCTTGTGAGAAAGGGTTTGCAGAGAAAACAATACCACCCGCTTCTTTATTTGAGGCACGTGAGCCTGCTATATAATTATTTGTAACGGTATGCCCTAATGGCGTCATAATTACACCACTTGGTCGATCGCTCGTATCGTTGATATTGGTAGTGCGAATTATGATGTTATCACTAACGGTATTAAAGCCTCCGTCTTCTAACGAGATACCACCATTGGCATTTATAATCGTATTACCTTGAATCGTCGCACTTGAAGTTTGTACACGCATCAAACGACGACCTGTGGCGAAGTTATCAATACGATTATATTGAACCTTAAAATTAGAATTATCTGCGGCATCAGAACCTGTAGTACTACCTACATTTAATAATAATAAACTTGATTCGCCATAGTTAGGATTTTCACTGTTGCTGAATAGATTGTATTGCACTGTATGATCAGTACTTGAAGAGGCCATTTTAATTACAGACCCTTTAACCGCATTATTACGATTAGAAAAAGTATTACGCTCAACTAGTGCGCCTTTACCTTTTAATACAATCCAATGATGTGTTTCTTCGCGTATTTCACTGGCGGCAACATCACCGTCCATTGTATTGTGAGAGAAAACGAAGTTATCACCTTCAGAATATACGATGGCTTCTTCTTCGTTTTCGCAAAAAGAATCCGCTTTAGTATTTAAGTTTTTAAATGTAACACCTGAAATTCCTGCACCATCAACTCCGCTTGCCACATGAATACATGATTCACCCGAGAAAATAGGAGTCTCACCTTCCACTGCACGTATCGTTACAGCATTTGTTAGTAAGATATCTGGTAGGTCGCTGTATACCGCAGAGTTCAACCCTAATACTGACCCTTCAACTAAACCACTTGTAAGCGCATTTGAAAGTTCTGTAGAGTCGCTAATGATTTGTGTGTAAACAGTACCATCAAGTACACCTGTTACGATCTCGTCAAAACCATCATTATCGGTATATATTGCCTTGACTGAAATAGTCGCTCCGGCATAATCAGTCGGTGTAAAAGTATTGCTATTTGTATCTGCAATTTCAACGCCATCTGCTAACCAAGTGTAAGTAATGCTGGTTTCATCAACACCATTTTGTTCATCAAGCTGAGCTGTTAACAAGGTGTTTTCAAGACGAGGTATATCACCTGTAATAATGATACTACCATTAATATTAATAGCCTCATCTGTCACGGCTTGAGTAGGTTCTGAAAGATTATCTTCTGCAAAGCCATTATCGTCGGTATAAATAACTTGTACTGTGATTACTTGACCTAGCTGTGCTTGCTTAACTACAAATTCACTCGCCGTTTCACCAGTAAGAGCAACTGAGTCAGCAAACCATTGATAAGTAATAGTACCCGTTGCGCCATCAACATCAGTTATCTCAGCACTCAACGTTTTGCCTACAGTAGGAACCCCACTGATACTAACCATGCCTTCAGTGTTAACACGTTCTACAGCTGAAGTAGCCGCAGAGATAGGGGATTCATCAAAACCTCTCGCATCTTCGAATAAAGCTTTAACCCTAATCATCGTGCCATACTGCGCTTCAGTAAGTTGTAATTCTGATTGAATCTCACCCTCTATAAGTAGGCTATCGGCATACCATTCATACACAACTATTTCACTGTCAAAACCGTTTTCATCACTTACATTCGCTGTAAGCGTAGAGCCAACTAAAGTATCACCTGAAATGGACACCGTTGCATCAAAAGCTACAGCTGCAACATCATCAGTTGGATCACTTATATGTGACTCATTAATACCGCCGTCATCAGTGTAGCTCGCTTGTGCAGTAATGCTCATACCAACTTGTGCATCTGTTAAGGTAAATGTTGTACTATTTGCGCCTACAATGAGTTCATTATCAGCATACCAATAATATTTAACATCACCTGAAATACCGTCAGGATCACTCACACTCGCACTGAGTGTCTCACCCATTAATGCTGTGCCAGATAGAGCGATAGTGCCCAATGAGTTCCCTTCGTCTTTTGAGTCACTATTACAACCCATTATCGCAGCAGCAACGGCGCAAAGTGCAAAATGTTTTAAATTCATAACGGCTTTATTCTCCACAGTCATGGTCTTGGTTCTTTTCATTATAATGTGTGTAATCATTACCAAAACTCGTTAATTTGTTATTACCAAAATAATTACTTAAAAAGATAAATTGTTAACCAGAGCGGTAATATAATCACAATGTAAATACCATTACCAGTATAATCGTTCAATAAACATAACATTTAATTCACATACTGATGCATTACCTGTAATTTAGTGCTCTGCAGCTATGTCACTATTTTCAATACTTAAATTTAAATACGCAGAAAAAGCAATCTCATTTTTGGATTGAATTGGTAAAACAATATACAAATATAATTGATAGCCTGTATTGGATCTTTTGGTTTACTTCAAAACGTCCATGTACACGTGCTTAGAGATCACTCATTACCGTAGCTAAAAGACTAAATGAGGGCTTAGAAGAATGAGGGGGTAACATATGAGAATTTATTTTAGTTATAACTATGAAGCTAAATTAATACGCTGAGGATAAAGAGGAAAATATACAAGGTAGGCAGAGCAAGCAGCTCCCCTACCTAAAGTCTAACTACAAGCCAGCAATTGCCATGGCTTGTTGAAAAACATCTTTAGGCGCAATAGCGCCCGGTTGTTGAATAACCGTGCCAGCAGCTTTAGCTGCTAAATTAACTGCATCAGCTATTTCGCGGCCTGATAAACGCGCACCTAAGTAAACACCATTAAACGCATCACCAGCAGAGGTTGTATCAACAACATAGGCAACTGGGGAAATAGTATGGCTTAATTGTTCGTTGTTAATCACAGTTACAACAGATTTCGGGCCGTTTTTTACAACGATCTCTTCAATGTCATATGGCTTACAAAAATCTATCACACCTTGAATAGTGTCAATTTCGTATAACATTTCAAAGTCTTCGACTCCAGGTAACACAACATCTGCAGCAGCAAAGGCACTATCATATTGTTGCTTAGTTTCATCAATACTCTGCCATAAACGAGCTCTGTAATTAGGGTCAAATACAATTTTTACCCCAGCTTGTTTAAGCTGTGTTACTTTTTGCCAAAATAGTTCACGTGCATCTTGTTCAATCACAGCAAGTGAAATACCTGAAAAGAAAAACATATCTCCAGAAGACAATTGTTCAACAATATTAGTCGTTAAAAAATCAACGATCTTTTTAGCTGCTGAATCATTACGCCAATACGAAAAGCTACGCTCACCGAATTCATCAGTTTCAATGTAATACATGCCAGGTACTTTTTCATCATGAGCAAATACAAAGCGCGTATCTAGCTGCTCGCTGTTAAAGCGATCTAACATTTGTGCACTTAACTTGTCTTGCCCGATTGCAGTAACTACAGCAGCGTTTAACTCAGGAAAACATCTTTTTAAATACACAGCAGAATTATACACGTCACCTGCAAAAGATTGATGTAAAGCGGATTCGTTCATCGCTCTAAGCTCAACCATGCATTCACCTAGGAAGTAAATATTTTTCATTAATCACACTTACCATATGTAACTAACTGTTAAGCTTCACCACCTTGGTGGTAAAACTTAACAGTTACAGTTTAATTATTGTGGCTTTTTAAGAGGCTCTATTTTTGGAATTAATATCCAAACTGCTGCCATCGCAATAATAGCTAACGAAGCACCGATAATAAATGCAGGAGTATAGTTACCGCCCGCAGTTAAGATTGGCACTAACGATGTAAGGCCAACCGCACCCAATTTAGCAGCCATACCTGAGAAACCAGATAAAGTACCCACCGCTTTTTTGCCCAACAAATCACTTGGTAAAGTTTGTACATTACCGATTGCGGTTTGAAAACCAAATAAGATCACAGCCATAATCATAACAGCGATTGCTGGTGCACCAGGGTTTGCCATAGCGAGTAACGCCGGTAACATGATTAAACAGCCTAGAGTAATTGTTAACTTACGAGTTTTATTAGTACTCCAACCTGCTTTAAGCCTATTTTGCGCAAGTAATCCGCCAAACCAAGCACCAAACATAGCACCTACATAAGGCACCCAGCCGTAAATACCAATGGCTTTGACGTCCATACCATATACTTCGTTTAAGTAAATTGGGATCCAGAAAACAAACAACCACCAAATAGGGTCAATCGCAGCAGAGGCAATAATTACACCCCAGCTTTCTTTACGAGAAAGTAGCTCACCTGTAGAAGGGTTATATTCTTCAACTTCTGCAGAAGATGCATCATTAGGATCAGCGGTGCGGCGTTGGCCTGTTAATATATATTCACGTTCTTCTTCAGTGATCCAAGGATGAGAGCCTGGTGGCGCTTTTACCAATACTAACCAAGGTACAAGCCATAAAAAGCCCATTGCACCCACAAGTACAAACACCATCTGCCAGCTAAAATAAATGGTTAAATAAGCGATAAGTGGAATCGCTATAATGCCACCAATAGCAGCACCAGAGTTAAATATACCTTGCGCTAAAGCACGTTCTTTAGTCGGAAACCATTCTGCATTACCTTTCGCTGCGCCTGGCCAGTTACCAGCCTCGGCAACACCTAAGATAGCGCGGAAGATACTAAAGCTTAAAACCCCTTGCGCGAATGCATGAGCAATTGTCGCCAGTGACCAAACACCAATAGAAAGCACAAAGCCAAACCGTGTACCAACCCAGTCAAATATCTTACCAAAAATGGCTTGACCAAATGCATAAGCAAATACAAATACGATTGAAATATTAGCGTAAATTTGCTTTCGCTCTAACGCTGATTTATCAGGGAATAAGTCTTCAACAATGTCAGGCCAAAGTACACTTAGTGCCTGACGGTCGATGTAGTTAATTATGGTAGCAAGCGCAATCAGCGCAATAACCCACCAGCGTAAACCTTTAAGTTTCATAGTTAATCCTTAAGAAAAGTCTTCACGTAAAATGAATTAATTCTGCTTTTAGCTATCACTCTACGAACAAAGCCTCATTAAGTTAACATTAATTAAATGTTTGGTTAACCACTTCATATTATGACAAAAGTTGTTCTGCACAATTATTAATAAAGTCATAATTTAAAGTAGGCTAAATCTAGCTAACTAATATCAAGTGTGTGTGTGGTGCTTTAACCACCGACTCATTAAACATAACAAACCGGTGGTTAACTAAAGCGCCGAGTTATCTTACTTATACAATTACTTTTCTAACTTTTTAAAGTAATCAAAGATCTCAGGTACGTTACCTTGACCCATACCAGCATCAAATGCTGCTTGTAAGTTTGCAGAAGAGCCTTCAGCAATCTTTGACTCAGTACCTAAGTCTGCAACCATTTGTAGGAAGTAACCTAAATCTTTATTTGCATTAGCAATTGAAAAGCCAAGGTCACTTACGTTATCTACAGCGTAATTCTTACAAAACTGCATAAATGGTGAATTAGATGGACCTGTCGACATGATGTCGAATAATTGTTGTCTATCAACACCTGCACGATCCGCCACAGCAAAAGCTTGCGACATTGCACACACAGTGGTCATACCCATAAAGTTATTGATTAACTTAGTTGTATGGCCTGCACCAAGTTCACCTAAATGGAAAACATTTTCGCCTTGCTCATCAAGCACTGGCTTAACTTTATTAAAGGTATCAATATCACCTGATGCCATAATGTTTAGTAGGCCATCTTTAGCGTGCGCTGGAGTTCTACCTAAAGGAGCATCAATCATGCCTACACCTTTATTTGCTAAATCTGCACCAATTTTCTTAGTCGAAGATGGGATTGAAGTACCAAAATCAACCAGTACTGCACCTTCTTTAATCCCTGCTAAGATACCGTCTTCTGAGTAAACTACTTTTTCTACAATTGCAGAAGTAGTCAAACAAAGCATGACAATATCTGCGCCTGCAGCAAGTTCCTTCGCACTATCTGTGGTTTTTGCGCCTCTGGCAACACATGCCGCCACAGCATCTTTATTAAGGTCCATTACAATCAGCTCATAGCCTTTATTTTGTAAGTTTTCGACCATATTGCCGCCCATTAATCCTAGGCCGATAAAACCGATGACTGGTTTAGACATGAATAACTCCTAATCTGTTGGCGTATGTTTATTGGTAAGTACAAAATTATACTTACCTTTATAAAACTAACGCAGTGTCGCTGTTTGAATTCTGTAAAGTTACTTTCATTCACGCGATACAATTTTGCGAGTACGCATAAATAGCTAAATTAACACTCGTAAAATACGCGTTAAGAGTAACTTTGGTTATATACTGATATAGCTCTGACACAAAAAAACAGAGCTTACCAATCGGTATGTAAAAACATTATTACTATATATCCAATTTGTCAACCAATAAGCAATATTTGTAAAACAAGTGATTTTCAATTTAACTACAGTTATTTGACCACGATGAATGACAATACAGCACAGAAGAACTTGAAAAGAAAACTTAACCTGCTATTTTTGAAGAAAATTTCAAAAGATAAATTGGTAAAATGGAAGTGAGAAAATATTAAATCTAGAGTTAGGTTATTAACCAGCTCAATTGACTGAACTGGTAATAAGCATGTGGTTTAAACTAAAGTATAATAAGTTAATCGGTATTGCTCGACAGCAAGAATGTAGCTGTACAACTGAAGATGGTACATGCTGAGAATAAACTATCCATAGTAAAATATATTGGCCTCCCTTTTAATTAGTATTACGTTTTATCGACAGTATATTTTTGCTATGAACGTTGGCACTTGCTGCAAAATATCGTGCTACGTTGTCCTAAACGGATTTCGGTTAACTCCTTATGGCACACAAAACAAGGCTCACCTTTACGGCCATACACAAGTAACTGCTGAGCAAAGTAACCTGGTTTACCATCACTTTGGGCAAAATCTTTTAATGTGGTGCCACCTTGAGTGATTGCTGACGCTAAAGTCTCTTTAATAATAGGCACTAATTTTTGATAACGCGCTAAAGATACTTTACCTGCTTCACGTTTTGGGTGAATGCCCGCTTTAAATAGAGATTCATTGGCGTAAATATTCCCCACTCCCACCACTACAGCATTGTCCATTATAAATTGCTTAACCGCCGTTTTTTTGTTGCGTGATTGTTCATACACACGTTTAGCTGTAAATTCATCTGTTAGTGGCTCAGGGCCAAGTTTACTCAATAATGTATGACATTCTTTTGGGGCTTGCCATAAGCAACAACCAAATCGTCTTGGATCGTTTAACCTAAGTGCTTTTCCATTTTCAAAAATAAACTCAATATGGTCATGCTTTTTAAGTGGTTCTGCTTTATCAACAACCCGTAAATTCCCTGACATACCTAAATGCAAAATCACGCTACCAAGCTCACAGATAAGCAGTAAATATTTCGCCCTGCGCTCAACAGCAACAACAGGAAGGTTAGCTAGTTGGTACACTTCGTCAGGCACTGGCCAGCGCATGTTCGGGTTGTGAATATTCACCTTAACCACGGTTTGTTGCAAAATATGGGGAGTTATCCCCATTCGGCTCACTTCAACTTCAGGTAACTCAGGCATACTAGTTAGACTCACTCGGTAAAAATTCAAAACTTACAAATAACTGTTGGGCTTTATTTGCATCAATCAAAAATACCCGTTGCGTACTTTTATCTAACAAATAATAACCTTGTGGTGCGCTGTACAACTGATAAAGCCAGGGTAATTGCTCGCCTGCTAACCAAAGCGTTGCAACTGTTATTGGCTGAGTTAATTTTGCAGGGGATACCTCGCTCACACTTAACTCTGCGCCTTGCCAATCATTTATAAGTTTAACGATGTTTTCTTGATTTGCAGACCATTCGCTGCTGGTTGGATTTTCGAGCAGAGGCAGACTTCGCCACGCCGTACCTATTCTTTCAACTTTTTGCTCAGGAAAGCTCAGAGCAAGAATAAAACTTTGCGCAGGCAAAAGAGTTTGTATGCTGGGCTGCTCAGGCACACTGTTAAGCTTTTTATGAAGACCATTAAAAAAGAAGATCATCAATAACATAGAGAAGATTAAAACATTATTCCATGCTTTGCGGCTAAGCTGCATCTTATACTCTTTTAAAAAGATTCAAGTAGTGAAAGTGTAACTAAAAATAGTAAATAATGGCACCGGTAAATTTGTTATTGGTTATTACAAAAATTCACCTATGTTGAATGTGCCAAAGCACGATTACTTTGCTAGAATATCTGCAAATTTTAAGGAGCTCCGTCAATGTCAATGTATGTAGTGGGTCACAAAATCCCAGATTCTGATTCTATTTGTGGTGCAATTGCACTAGCCTATTTAAAAAACCAAATCGATGAGCCAGCAATACCAACTCGTCTTGGTGATGTTTCGCCAGAAACACAGTTTATTCTTGACCGCTTTGGCTTTGAAGCACCTGAACTTAAATTAAGCTATGCCGGTGAAGATGTTTACATAGTTGACCATACAGAAAAAACACAAGCCCCTGATGATATTGATCAAGCCCGTGTTGTTGGTGTGGTAGATCATCACAAACTAGGTGACTTAACATCATCAACTCCCCTTGAGTGTTGGATCCGCCCTGTTGGCTGTTCAAACACTATCATTAAAATGATGTATGACTTCTACAATGTTGAAATTCCAAAAGACATTGCTGGCATCATGATGTGTGCAATTTTAAGCGACACCGTTATTTTTAAATCACCAACCTGCACGACCGCTGATATCAAATGTGTTGAAGCACTGGCTGAAATTGCCGGTGTTGAAGACTTTAAAGAGCTAGGCATGGACATGTTCCGTGTTAAATCTGCGGTTGAAGACACTCCCGCTCGCGATTTAGTAATGCGTGACTTTAAAGACTTTAACATGAACGGTAAGTTAGTGGGTATTGGTCAATTAGAAGTTATTGACCTTGCTGTATTTGATGAAATTAAAGCAGACCTTGAAGCTGACATTGCGCTTCTTAAAGAAGAAGGTGGTCGTCACTCAGTATTTTTACTACTAACCGACATCATGAAAGAAGGCTCACAAATGCTAATTGCATCTGATGATGCAACACTTGTTGAAACTGCTTATGGCGAAATCCCTAAAGACGGTAAAGTATGGCTTGATGGCGTTTTAAGCCGTAAAAAGCAAGTAGTACCACCACTGCAAGATGCTTTTGCAAAGCATTAAGAACTAGCTACAAGAATGATATGACTCTGTGCGATTATAGAGTCATATCACACCCACTCTGTCGCCAGACTATTTTTCTATCATAATTAATCACTTAAAACTTAGCGAGGGCATATTTAATCACCCCCACATACTTAAAGGTTTTCTAACTTGATACTTCCCCTTAAACAAACATGCTGTTTTACAGAATAAAAGTAGCGACTTTTTCATTCAGGTTAGCGGCACGATCTTTAAGTATTTTAGCTTGGCTTAAATGATCCGTTGCTGATGACGTGATTTCATCCGTCACATCTTTTATCGCGACTGTATTTCTAGTTATTTCATTAGTTACCTGAGTTTGCTCTTCTGCTGCAACGGCAATTTGCCCTGCCATATCAGAAATCTCATTCACTGCTTGAGTTATTTCATCAAGTGCCTTTGCCGCTGCATTAACATCATCAACACTATTGCTTGCTAACCCCTTGCTACTACCCATTAAGCTTACCGCTTGTTTTGTGGTATTTTGCAAAGTTTCAATTGTTGTATAAATCTCAGCCGTTGAATTTTGAGTGCGATGTGATAGTACTCGCACTTCATCTGCGACAACAGCAAAACCACGCCCTTGCTCTCCAGCACGTGCCGCTTCTATAGCTGCATTCAACGCTAATAAATTAGTTTGTTCAGCAATTTCCTGAATCGTGGTAAGAATACTTGAGATTGCTTGTGCATGCTGACTTAATTCACCAATAACCACTGTGGTTTCATCTATTTCAGAGGCTAATGAGTTAATTGTCGTTCTGGTTTTATCAACCAAGCTTTTACCCTCAATACTGCTTTGCGCAGACTGCTGTGACGCTGCAGCGGTATTTTCAGCATTTGCTGCTATTTCATGTGTGGCACTGGACATTTCGGTAACAGCTGTAGCGACCATAGTGACTTCTTGCTGCTGACGCTCTAATTCCTCTACGCTAGAATGATTTGTTAGCAGGCTTTTCTCTGCATCTAAATCCAAATCAATGGCTAGCTGACGAATATGGCTAATTAATTGATGCTGGCTACTGACAAATGAATTGAAACTGTCCGCTAATACTCTGACTTCATCTTGGCTATCAACACGGATACGTTGAGTTAAGTCTCCATTTCCCTCTGCAATACGTGATAATGCTTGCGATACACGGCTTAGAGGACCTAATAATAACGTTAGTAACCAAGATATAGATAATACACTAACTATTAATGCGATAGTCGCGAGCCCTAATTGAGTGACCATTAAGCGCACCAGCGGAGCTTCTAATGTTTGTTTATCAAGAACAAAAATAAGTTGCCAATCAGTATTAGAAATTTTTTCACTCCATAATAGTTTTTCGCTATTTTCAGTTTCAAAATATACTGGCGTTAATTGACCCGCTTGGTTACTCGATTCAATTAGCCTATTGTTTAACTTACTCTCAATATTGGTTATCTTTCCCATCAGTTTACTCGCATCTTTATAAGCAATGACGGTTCCATCATCATGTATCATGATGGCATGACCATTAGCTGGTAAAGACATATTGCTAACACTATCGACAATACTAGCAATTGATACGTCACCGCCAACGACCCCATTGCGAGCTGGCTGAGCAATACTCACCACAAGTAAATTAAAAGCTACATCTAAATAAGGCTTAGTAATAATACCTTGTCGAGCTTGTTGTGCTTGTTGATACCAAGGACGAATCCTCGGATCGTAGCCGGTACGATCTATACGCGGATCTGAATCCACCATCACCCCGTCACGATCACCATAATAAGTTAACTGAAAATCGCCTGATGCTTGTGCTTGTTGTAAAGCATTAAGCGTATCACCGTCAACTTTATTGGCTAGCGAAGCGATAACTCGTTGGCGATCTGCCAACCATGCTTCGATACGATCCGCTTGCTGTTTACCTGTTTGCCTTACACTATCAACGCTACTTTGTAGCAACAACGCTTTTTGTGTGAAATAGCTATACCATGATAAAAGTCCAACAACAATTACAAGGGCAAGGACAACGGATAATAATATTTTTTTCTTTAGTGAATATGAGTTCATATTGAGTGCTAATACTGATTTTAATTAAATAGAAACGGAGATAAATACAGCTTGGGGTTAGCTTAATTTAGAGTATGAATTGAGAGACAATCTCAACCTTGTTTTATTTTCGCATACAAGCTTAAAAAAACAAATTAAAATCAAAACATTAGGAGCAATTTTAAAACAAGTGATATGGATAAAATGTAAAACTTAAATTAAAAATCTACCGACTGTAAATAAATAACTTGGTATAAAAACGGTATGTATATTTTTATTTAAAATACTGTTTTTATCACCTTCTGTAAAAGGGCTTGATGGGATTTTTCTCGAGCTTATGACTTATCGCTTAAAACTTGTAGCCCCCCTAAACGCAAAAAGCCCCGCATTTTCATGCGGGGCTTTCAAATTCTATACAATATTAAGCGTTAGCTCATTGCTGCTTGTAGCTTTTTCATCGCTGTTTTTTCAAGCTGACGAACACGCTCTGCTGAAACGCTGTACTTTGCAGCTAGCTCTTGTAGTGTTGCTTTTTCATCAGATAACCAACGAGCACTTACAATATCTTGCGAACGTTCGTCGAGTGTTTTTAATGCGCTAAACAAACGTGTGTGAGATTGCTCTTGCCACTGCTGTTGTTCAACTTCTTCAGCTAAATCGTTACTACCGTCAGTTAAATACTGTACTGGTGAGTAAGTGCTGCTTGGTGCGTCGTCATTATCGTCGCCCGTTAAGTCAAAGCCCATGTCTTGGCCGCTCATGCGCGATTCCATTTCACGTACTTCTTTTTCACTTACACCTAGCTCGCTTGCTACAGTTGCAACCTCAGCTTGGTTAAACCAGCCTAAACGCTTTTTATTTTTACGTAAGTTAAAAAACAACTTACGCTGTGCTTTAGTGGTCGCAACTTTAACGATACGCCAGTTCTTAAGCACGAATTCGTGAATTTCTGCTTTTATCCAGTGCACTGCAAATGAAACCAAACGTACACCCACTGACGGGTCAAAACGTTTTACTGCTTTCATCAGACCGATGTTACCTTCTTGAATCAAATCAGCTTGTGGTAGGCCATAACCTGAATAACCTTTAGCAATATGCGCCACGAAACGTAAATGAGACATGATGAGTTGCTTTGCAGCATTAAGATCGCCGTCTTCCTGTAAGCGGGTCGCTAACTCTTTTTCTTGCTCAGCCTCTAGCATAGGTATTGTACTTACCGCTTGTAGGTAACCATCAATACTTGCGCTTTGCTGTCCAACTGTGAGTGCCATTGCGTATATATCTTTACTCATTTTTCACCTCGGTGATAAACATTTGAAACCATCTTAGCACTCTTTAACCGAGAGTGCTAACTTCAATTTAAATCTTTTTTTCGATTGAAGCAAGTGGTTTTTTTGATGTTTTTTATTGTACTTTAAACGTCTGAATATGCGATGAATTCTAGCTTTATGACGAGTTGATAAAAACAACGGGGGGTTATTATTACCAACTCGCTAATTGATGATACATACCAATTGTTACACTTTATCGGGTTCAATTTCTTTTATATAACGATTAACGGATAGGTAGGAACCAACAAACCCTAAAGTGGTTGCTAGTAACACTAAAGAGCCAAATTCAACTAGGCTTAAGCCTATTAGATCGAAGCTTGTTTGATACACCCCTGCCACCTCAGTGACAGCCGAGCCTAACCACCACATCATTAGTGCAACACAAATAAACGCAAACAAACCACCGATAATACCATACCAAATACCCGTCCATAAAAATGGCGCGTGTATAAAGGTGTTGGTTGCCCCTACGAGCTTCATTACTTGTATTTCCTCTTTTTTATCCATGATAGATAAACGAATGGTATTGCCGATAATTAAAGTAACTGAAGTAAGCAGTAATAAAGCAATAGTGATCACACTTTCTTTAAGTAAACTTAGTAATGCATTTAAACGCTCAAGCCATGCAATATCTAATTTGCCAAAGTCTACTTCACGTTCTTTTTCAAGCTTAATAAGTAACGCTTGGGCAGCTTGTGGTTGACGGTGGCGCGAGGTCGGTGTCACTAGCACTACATCAGGCAGTGGATTGGAATCTAAATACTCTAGTGCTTGGCCAAAGCCAGAAACTTCTTTAAACTCAACTAATGCGTTTTGTTTCGAGATAAATGTGACGTTATCAACCTCTGGGTATAATGCGAGTCGCTTAACTAATGTTTGCGTTTCTTGTTCGCTCATTGACTCTTTAACAAATAATGAGATCTCAGCAGCTTCTTCAAAACCGCTGCTAACTTGCTGTACATTTTTAACCACCAAATAGAGCGTAGCTGGTAGAGTTAAGCTTAAGCCCAAAACAGCAATGGTCATCATTGACGCCATAGGTGTGCGCCACATTTCACCTAAGCTATGAACTCCCTGACGAAAGATATTCAATACAAAAAAGTAGCCAGCAGCTATAAATGATTTTTTAGCGCGCTCATTTTGGCTTTGTCGCCCTTTAAATAACAAGCTCATAGTGTTGCCTCTGCCAATGGATCTTGACTCATGCGGCCATCTTTTAAGGTTAGGCTGCGATAACGCATACGTGAGATAAGCCCTAAATCATGAGTCGCAATGAGTACTGTTGTACCGTGTTTATTAAAGTCTTCAAATAAACGCAGTATATCCATTGATAATTCAGGGTCTAAGTTACCGGTAGGCTCATCGGCAAGTAATAACGGCGGTGAGTTCACAATGGCACGGGCAATACCTACACGCTGCTGCTCACCACCAGAAAGAGTGGATGGATGGCACTTTACTTTATCTAGTAAGCCCACTTTATCTAGCGCGCCGTGCACTCGCTTTTCGATTTGTTTATGGTGCGTACCTTCAATAATCAGCGGCAAAGCAACGTTATCAAAAATGGTATGACGTTCTAATAAACGGTGATTTTGAAAAATTATGCCGATATCGCGGCGAACGTATGGGATCTGTCTTGATTTAACTGCGCCTAAGTCAACGCCATTGATCAACACCTGCCCAGCGGATGGGCGTTCCATTAAGCTAATTAATTTAAGTAAGGTACTTTTACCAGCACCACTGTGACCGGTTAAAAAAGCTAGTTCACCTGGTTTTACATGAAAGCTCACTTTTTCCAGTGCTCGGTGGCCTCCTGGGTATGTTTTACTGACTTGCTGAAAATTTATCATTCTTATCCCTCAGCTAAAAAAGGCTTAAACCAGTTTAGTTTAAGCCCCTTTTTTAAATTTATGCTTCATCCTCGTCTTGGCTAAACAGCGCATCGATAAAGTCGTTACTATTGAATGCTCTTAAATCATCAATACTTTCACCAACACCAATATAGCGGATCGGAATATTAAACTTATCAGCGACAGCGAAGATAACACCACCTTTAGCTGTACCATCTAATTTAGAAAGTGTAATACCTGTTAAGCCAACACACTGATTAAATAGATTTACTTGGCTAATTGCATTTTGGCCAGTACCTGCATCGATAGTTAACATTACTTCATGAGGGGCATCTGGGTCTATTTTTTTCATTACACGGGCTATTTTTTCAAGCTCTTGCATTAAATTATCTTTATTTTGCAAGCGCCCTGCTGTATCAGCGATTAACACATCAACATTACGCGCCTTGGCCGCTTGGAAGGCGTCAAATACCACAGATGCACTATCCGCACCGGTATGCTGCGCAATCACAGGGATTTCATTACGCTCACCCCATACTTGCAGCTGCTCAACTGCCGCTGCACGGAAGGTATCACCGGCTGCAAGCATCACTGATTTGCCTTCGTTTTGGAATTGCTTAGCAAGCTTACCTATTGTGGTGGTTTTACCGACTCCATTAACACCGACCATTAAAATAACAAATGGCTTTTTGTCACTCGGGATTTCTAATGGTTGCTCTGCTGTTTTAAGCATAGTCGCCATTTCTTGCTTCATCAGCTCATAAAGCGCATCACCGTCTTTTAGCTGCTTTCGATCGGCTGCATCCGTTAAACTGTCGATTAACTTCATAGTCGTATCGACACCTAAATCAGCGGTTAGCAATTGTGTTTCTAACTCTTCAAACAGCTCATCGTCAATCTTCTTACCACTAAAAATTGACGCAAAACCAGATCCTATATTTAGCTTTGTTTTAAGTAAGCCTTTTTTAAGGCGAGAGAAAAAGCCTTCTTTTTTAGGTTTTTCTGCTTTTTTGGCTTCATCGCTGGCAAGCTCGGCAGTTAAGCGCTCTTGTTCTAGGCGCTCTGCCTCAGCCTCTGCTGCAATACGTTCTTGTTCTACACGTTCTGCCTCAGCTTGCTCTGCTGCAATACGTTCTTGCTCTACACGCTCGGCCTCTGCCTGCTCTGCTGCAATACGTTGTTGTTCTACACGCTCTGCCTCTGCCTGCTCTGCTGCAATACGCTCTTGCTCTACACGTTCAGCTTCTGCTTTTTCTGCAGCAATACGTTTTTGTTCTAAACGTTCTGCCTCTGCTTTTTCTGCGGCAATACGTTGTTGCTCTAATTCGGCATCACGCTGAGCTTGCTCTGCAGCTTTGCGTTCAAGTTCCAAACGCATTGCTTCTTCTTGCTGTGCTAAACGATCTGCTTGCTCACGACGAAGCTGTTCAGCCTGCTCTGCTGCAAGTAGCTGCTCATGCGCTTTTTCTGCCGCAATGCGCTCTTGCTCTACACGTTCTGCATCGCGCTTTTCTTGTGTAATGCGTTGTTGCTCTAACTCTGCGTCATGTTGCGCTTGCTCTGCGGCTTTGCGTTCAAGTTCCAAACGCATTGCTTCTTCTTGCTTTGCTAAACGATCTGCTTGCTCACGACGAAGTTGCTCAGCCTGCTCTGTTGCGAGTAGCTGTTCATGCGCTTTTTCAGTTGCAATACGCTCTTGCTCTACACGCTCAGCTTCTGCTTTCTCTGCTGCAATACGCTCTTGCTCTACACGTTCCGCTTCTGCTTTTTCTGCAGCAATACGCTCTTGTTCTACACGTTCCGCCTCTGCTTTTTCTGCAGCAACGCGCTCTTGCTCTACACGTTCCGCTTCTGCTTTTTCTGCCGCAATGCGCTCTTGCTCTACACGGTCAGCTTCTGCTTGCTCTGCAGCAA
The DNA here is from genome assembly GCF_030408095.1 of Pseudoalteromonas sp. APC 3893. Taxonomy (NCBI): domain Bacteria; kingdom Pseudomonadati; phylum Pseudomonadota; class Gammaproteobacteria; order Alteromonadales; family Pseudoalteromonadaceae; genus Pseudoalteromonas; species Pseudoalteromonas sp. APC 3893. The sequence continues at coordinate 39,848 of NZ_JASDCD010000018.1, read as the reverse complement.
TACGCTCTTGCTCTGCTAATTGCTTTTGGTTATCAGCCTCTGCTGCCTGCTCTGTTTGTTGTTTATTTTCTGATTTGCCAAAACCTAGCCAAGACAGGAATTTACTTTTTTTTGCCATAGTTGCTAATAACCACTTATAAAAATCTGATAAACTAATGCAAATAGTTTTATCTGAACCCGCTTTAAAGCCATTGATAAAACTATTGCCCAAGGGGTTTATACCCAAGCCAGCTCAAGATGCAAAATTCAGCGTTTCACAGGAGCTTAATATCAAGGCGTTACTTTGCAAGAATGGCCATCCCTTTTAAGAAGTAACAACGATGAGAGTAAGTGCCTGTGAAGCGCCCAATGGGTTGGTTTAAAAGCGATGTATACTGCGTTATTGATTTTAACAATAGAACCACTATTACTTGCAATCAATGCCTTGCCTAAATCGCTTTTAATTCCAACTGAAACTCGTATCTTGAGCTTGTTTGGGTATATAGTAACACTTTTAGCGCAGTTGAAAAATGACGCGCTACAATATCAGTACAATATTATCTGAGCCGCGTAACAGATACCATTTTTTAGTGAGCTAAATGAGAAAAAAATCACCACAAAAAAAACCAAATAACAAATCAAATGATGGCTTTATTCGAATCATCAGCGGGCAGTTTCGCAATCGTAAGTTACCTGTTAAGGATGTACAAGGATTGCGTCCAACGACCGATCGTATAAAAGAAACTGTTTTTAACTGGTTAATGCAAGATACCCGAGATGCTAAAGTACTCGATTGCTTTGCAGGCTCAGGCGGGCTGGGCTTTGAAGCACTCTCTCGGTTTGCTCACAGCGCCACATTTTTAGAAATGGACAATTCAGCCAGTGCGCAATTAAAAACAAACGCGCAAACACTTAATTTGAATAATGCAGACATTCATTGCACCGATAGTTTGCGTTATTTAGGTCAAAACACCAACGAACAACAATTTGATTTAGTTTTTGTTGACCCGCCTTTTCGCCAAAACTTAGCTAAACCATGCTGTGATTTACTGATAGAAAATAACTGGTTAAGTGAAAATGCGTTGATTTATGTCGAAGTTGAAAGTGAACTTAACAATTTAGATCTTCCTAGCAGTTGGCTGTTATTAAAAGAAAAAATTGCAGGGCAAGTACTTTGTCGCCTGTATCAATTTCAGCAAAATTAGCAACATAGCGATATTTTTCGTTTACTATTAGAACAGACAATATTTATCCTTTACATGTGGTGTGGCTTCGGATTACAATACCGCACCATTTTTGAACCACTTGATCATTGTTTGATCAACTTGAGCAACGCTCATTATTTAGGTAGGTGAATTTTTAATGCCAGTAATTAAAGTAAGAGAGAACGAACCGTTTGACGTAGCACTTCGTCGCTTCAAGCGTTCATGTGAAAAAGCAGGTATCCTTTCAGAAGTTCGTCGTCGCGAGCACTATGAAAAGCCAACAGCTGAGCGTAAGCGTAAAAAAGCTGCAGCGGTTAAGCGTCACATGAAGAAGCTTTCTCGCGATAACGCACGTCGCGTTAAATTATACTAATAGTATTAGGTCTTGTATAAATGAGCCTTTTAATAAAGCTAAAAGATGCACAAAAAGATGCGATGCGAGCAAAAGACAAAACACGTCTTAACCCTATTCGTATGGTACTTGCTGCAATCAAGCAGCGTGAGATTGACGAGCAAATAACACTTGATGATGACGGTATTACCGCGGTCTTAGTGAAGCTTGTTAAACAACGCCGCGATTCTTACACTCAGTATAAAGATGCTGGGCGTGATGATTTAGCTGAAGTTGAAGCCAGTGAAATTAAAGCACTTGAAGAGTTTTTACCTCAACAATTGAGTGAAGACGAAATCATTGCTCTCATTGATGCGGCTATTGCTGATACTAACGCAGCAGGTATGCAAGACATGGGTAAAGTAATGGGTATAATCAAAAGCAAAGCTGAAGGTCGCGCCGATTTAGGTAAGATTTCTGGTTTAATTAAGCAAAGATTAACTGCCTAATACGCCCACATACATAAAGTATGATTGAAGCAAACCGAGCCAAGTGCTCGGTTTCTTCGTTTTTAGCTTTAACAAAAATAGCATTTGTGTTCAAATCTAAATTTGCAGAACTAAAGCTAGTTCGTTCATCTTTTTCTATTTATTTCAGGACTACACTTTACTAATGGCCGGAAAGATCCCACGAAATTTTATTGACGATTTACTCGCCAGAACAGACATTGTCGAGCTCATTGACTCTAAAGTTGGTCTTAAAAAAGCCGGTAAAGATTACCAAGCGTGCTGCCCTTTTCATAACGAAAAGTCTCCGTCGTTTACTGTTTCGCAAGATAAACAGTTTTACCATTGCTTTGGTTGTGGCGCTAACGGCAACGCAATCTCCTTTGTAATGGAATACGATAAACTTGAGTTTGTTGATGCAATTGAAGAACTTGCCAGCTTATTAAACCTCGATGTACCACGCGAACAAGGTAACACCAGCTCAGGCCCACAAAGAACAGCAGAACAAAAACGTTCAGATTACGACTTAATGCTACACGCCGCCCGCTTTTATCAGCATCAATTAAAACATCATGCAAACTCTGCTGAAGTTATTAAGTATGTAAAAGGCCGTGGCTTAAGTGGCGAAACCGTTAAAAAGTTTATGATTGGCTATGCACCAAGCGAATGGGAAGGCTTATGCCAACAACTAGGCCGTAACAAAGAACAAAAAGAGCAACTAGTAGAGCTAAAACTTGCTTCAGAGAAAACCCCTGGCAGGCAGTTTGATTTTTTCCGCGACCGCTTAATGTTTCCCATCCGCGATAAACGAGGTCGTGTAATCGCGTTTGGTGGTCGTGTTATGCAAGCTGACCAAGGACCCAAATATTTAAACTCCCCTGAAACCCGTATTTTCCACAAAGGGTTTGAACTTTATGGACTTTACGAGGCAAAGCAAGCACATAAAAAGCTTGAGCATATTCTTATTGTTGAAGGCTATATGGATGTGGTCGCGCTCAGTGAGCAAGATATAGAGTACGCAGTAGCGGCTCTAGGCACGGCGACGACAGCTGAACACATACATACTTTATTTAGAACCACAGACAAAGTAATATGTTGTTACGATGGTGACCGCGCAGGTCGCGATGCAGCTTGGCGTGCACTTGAAAATGCACTGCCCTATTTGAGTGATGGTAAAGCACTGCAATTTGTATTTTTGCCTGATGGCGAAGACCCTGATTCGCTCGTGCAACAAGAAGGCAAAGACGCGTTTGAGCAACGCTTAGCTCAAGCGGATAACTTTACTCAAGTATTGTTTAATAAGCTAAGCCAAGAAATTGATTTAACAACTGATGCAGGTAAAGCAAAGTTACTTAGTGCGGTACTACCTCTGATTGAAAAAATCCCTAGTGAGTTTTATCAAGAAAACTTACTAGAGCAACTTGGTCGCCTTATTGGGCGTACAAAAGAGCAGCTAAATAGCCGTTTAAAAACACCGAAACAACAGCATGCTATTGAGCGTAAGTTTAAAATAACGCCGATGCGTCGTGCTATTGGTTTATTGGTACAGCACCCTAATTTAGCGAACGCAGTACCTTATTTGCCTGACTTAGCACAAATGAATATTGCAGGTATCGCTCTGTTGATTAAATTACAGCACTACGCGTTACAAAAAGGCACAACTACTACCGCCCAACTACTTGAGGCGTTTAGAGAAAGCCCAGAATATGAAGCACTTATAAAACTTGCAACTTGGCGCCATGAAATAAATGACGACCGGTTAGAGGATGAATTTAAAAATACTTTTAAATTTATTGAAGATCAGTGTTTAAATTATCGACTCGAGACCCTATTAATAAAGGACAAGACCCAAGGGTTAAATAGCGATGAAAGACTTGAGTGTCATTTATTAACTCAAGCGCTAAAAGGCACTAACAGCTAGCCAAAATTGATTTTTGTTGCTATACTGTGCTATTCACTGCGTCAAATTATACTTAGCTTGGCTTATATGAATTAAGCGAGCTGGCGCCTGTTGTATCAACTTATCAGAGTGGAAGAAAAAATCTCTATGGATCCAACTCCTCAGTCACAATTAAAACTTCTGATTCAAAAAGGTAAAGAGCAAGGTTATTTAACTTTTGCAGAAGTTAATGATCACCTTCCACAAGATATTATCGATTCAGATCAAGTAGAAGATATCATTAGCATGATCAATGATATGGGTATAAAGGTTAGCGAAAACGCACCTGATGCCGATGAATTGATGATGCAAGAAACCACGACAGATGAAGACGCAGCAGAAGCCGCAGCCGCTGCGCTTGCTACTGTAGACAAAGAAATCGGCCGTACTACGGATCCGGTTCGTATGTATATGCGAGAAATGGGCACAGTTGAACTACTGACCCGTGAAGGCGAAATTGTCATCGCTAAGCGTATTGAAGAAGGCATCAACCAAGTACAGATCTCGGTTGCTGAGTACCCTGAAGCAATTACTTATCTTCTTGAACAGTGGGATAAATTTGAAGCAGAAGAAATGCGCTTAAGCGACATTATCTCTGGTTTCTTTGATCCTAACGAAGATGAAGCTCAAATTTCTGCAACGCACATTGGTTCTGAATTAAGTGAAAAAGAACTTGATGAAGAAGATGAAGATGAAGATGATGCAGATAGTGACGATGATGATGAAGAAGAAGTAGATACCGGCCCAGATCCTGAAGAAGCCCGTATACACTTTGAAAACCTTCGTGATCTTTATAACAAAGCGCGCGACACTTTTGATAAAAAAGGTCGTTCACACCCAGATTCTCAAGCCGCTATTTTTGAGATCGGTGAGTTATTCAGAACATTTAAATTAGTACCAAAACAGTTTGATCGCATGGTTAATAACATGCGTGAAATGATGGACAGAGTACGTGTACAAGAACGTCTCATCATGAAACAAGCGGTACAATTTGCAAAATTACCAAAGAAAACCTTTGTTAAGCATTTTGCAAATAACGAAACAGATGCATCGTGGCTCGATTTAGAAATTGCCGCTAACGAAAAGCATTCAGCTAAACTTGAAGAAGTTAAGCCAGAAATAATTCGTTGTATCAATAAACTTTCTGTAATTGAAGAAAGCACTGGTTTAAGCATTGAACGTATTAAAGACATCAACCGTCGTATGAGTATCGGTGAGGCAAAAGCCCGTCGTGCGAAAAAAGAAATGGTTGAAGCAAACTTACGTCTTGTTATCTCAATTGCGAAGAAGTACACCAACCGTGGTTTACAATTCTTGGACTTAATCCAAGAAGGTAACATTGGTCTAATGAAAGCAGTTGATAAGTTTGAGTACCGCCGTGGTTATAAGTTTTCAACTTATGCTACGTGGTGGATCCGCCAAGCAATCACTCGCTCTATCGCTGACCAAGCACGTACAATCCGTATTCCGGTGCATATGATTGAAACGATCAATAAATTGAATCGTATTTCACGTCAAATGCTACAAGAAATGGGTCGTGAGCCAAACCCTGAAGAATTAGCAGAACGCATGATGATGCCTGAGGACAAAATCCGTAAGGTACTTAAGATTGCAAAAGAGCCAATTTCGATGGAAACGCCAATCGGTGATGATGAAGATTCGCACTTAGGTGACTTTATCGAAGATACCACCATTGACTCGCCAATTGACTCGGCAACAATGGAATCTCTTCGTGGTGCTACCAACGACGTACTTGCAGGCCTAACAGCCCGTGAAGCTAAAGTATTACGTATGCGCTTTGGTATCGATATGAATACCGACCATACTCTAGAAGAAGTAGGTAAACAATTTGACGTAACCCGTGAGCGTATTCGTCAAATCGAAGCGAAGGCACTGCGTAAACTACGCCACCCTTCTCGCTCTGACTTACTTAAGAGCTTCTTAGACGCTAAATAATTAGCTACTAACAAACATAATCAAAAGGCCGCTGTAGCGGCCTTTTTTCTATTTCAAGGAAACTATCATGGCTTGGATCCAAATCCGTATCAATGCTAATGCCGCAACCGCTGATGCTGTAAGTGACTTATTAATGGAAGCAGGCAGCGCGTCTGTTACTTTCATTGATGCTAAAGATACGCCTATTTATGAGCCTAAAATTGGCACAGTCGAATTTTGGGCTGATACCACTGTTATTGGTCTGTTCGAGGCTAATCACGATATGAATGCAGTCATTGAGTTGTTGAAGCGCCATGACGAGATAAGAGACTCGTTAGTTTATAAAGTCGAGCAACTAGAAGATAAAGACTGGGAACGTGAATGGATGGATAATTTCCATCCGATTCAATTTGGCAAAAAGCTATGGATTTGCCCAAGCTGGCGCGATATTCCAGACCCTGATGCTGTAAATGTATTACTCGACCCAGGCCTTGCTTTTGGCACCGGAACTCATGCGACTACTGCACTGTGTTTAAAATGGCTTGAAAGCCAAGACTTAACAGGTAAAACCGTGGTCGACTTTGGCTGCGGCTCAGGTATTTTAGGCATTGCAGCCATCAAATTAGGTGCTGAGCGTATGATAGGCATCGATATCGACCCACAAGCACTTGAGGCAAGTTTAGATAACGCACAGCGTAACGGTGTAGCCGACAAACTGGAAGTTTACCTACCAGAAAATCAGCCTGAATTTACAGCTGATATAGTAGTAGCAAACATTTTAGCCGCACCACTTCGAGAATTACACAGCGTAATTTTAGGCTTGTTAAAACCAGGCGGTAAAATTGCTATGTCAGGTATTTTACAAGAGCAAGCACAGTCAGTGGCTGATGTTTATGCGCCGTTTCTAGCCCTTGATGAAATTGCTGTTGAAGGTGAATGGACACGAGTCAGCGGTAAAAAGCATGCTAACTAATCGTGTTACCTTTGTTTAAGCATTAACTCTAAATACGTTTGTAAAGCCTGTAGTTAACAGGCTTTACCTATTATTCACACATTAATTTACCGTGCTGATTATTACCACTAAATTTGTTTTGTATAAATATCAAACAAATCAACCCGCCCGTCAAACTGTTATCAAAAGTCAATACGAAAAAGGCAAAAAAAAGTCACTTTTGTTCAATTTATAGCCTTTGATTTTTAGTGAAAACACCGTAAACTTAGCGCCCCTTGAAAAGAGGCCTATTGAATACAGTGCGTATCGGTTCATACCAACTTGAGAACAATGTAATTGTCGCGCCAATGGCAGGCATTACAGACAGACCATTTAGACAGCTTTGCCGACGCTTAGGTGCGGGGCTTGCCGTGTCTGAAATGCTATCGTCAAATCCTAAAGTATGGAAAACCGAAAAATCGATGAACCGTATGGATCACAGCGGTGAATCAGGAATACGCGCGGTGCAGATCGCAGGAGCTGATCCTGAGCTTATGGCTCAGGCCGCACAATTCAATGTCAGTAATGGTGCACAAATCATAGATATAAATATGGGGTGCCCAGCTAAGAAAGTGAACAAGAAACTCGCAGGCTCAGCGTTATTGCAGTTTCCTGAGTTAGTCGAAGAGATTATTGATGCAGTTGTAAATGCTGTTGATGTACCTGTAACACTAAAAATCCGCACAGGGTGGGATCAGGAAAATCGCAATGGTGTAGAGATTGCGAGCATAGCTGAACGTTATGGTATTGCTTCATTAGCCGTGCATGGGCGTACTCGCGCATGTATGTATAAAGGTGAAGCAGAATACGCCACGATTAGGGATATTAAACGTTCAGTGTCGATACCTGTGGTTGCTAATGGTGATATTACGTCACCAGAAAAAGCAAAGCAGGTTTTGGACTATACGGGTGCAGATGCCATTATGATTGGTCGAGCCGCCCAAGGTCGCCCTTGGATATTTAGGGAGATAGACCACTATTTGCGAACTGGAAAACACTTACCAACACCTGAAATTTCAGAAGTGCGTGGTATTTTGATGGAACACTTAGTGAACCTTCATACGTTTTACGGGGAACCAATGGGAGCGCGAATAGCTCGCAAACATGTATCTTGGTATTTGCAAACCCATGACAGTGACGGTCAGTTTAGGCGAGTATTTAATGCTCTCGATAATCCACAGGCACAAATCGAGACATTAGAGCAATACTTTAAAACACTAGCAGCTAACTAAGAAAGAAAGAGATATAAACAATGTTCGAACAAAACGTGACTTCTCCATTTATCACTAACCCTCATGTTCAGTCGCACGAGAAACCGCAGCCATTACGCGATGCAGTGAAGAAAGCTGTTCATCACTATTTAAAGCAGCTTAACGGTCAAGATGTGCAAGACGTTTACGACCTTGTTCTTTCTGAGCTAGAAGCACCATTACTTGAAGAAGTAATGACTTATACACGTGGTAACCAAACACGTGCGGCAATCTTACTAGGTATCAACCGTGGTACTTTACGTAAGAAGCTTAAGAAATACGGCATGAACTAATACCAGCTATATTGAAACCGTAATCATTCTAACGAGCTAAATAAGCCCCTAACTGCGTTAAAAATTTTTTATGTAGAATAACTACACAGCAAAATTTTTGCCTTGTTATTGACTTATTTCTCTGTCGTTATAATTGCTTACTAATCCAATACAGTTGGTATAAAGTATTTTGAGTAAAAAGCACCTTAGGGTGCTTTTTTTATATCTTTAAAAATCCTCACCCTTTAAATATCGTTTTTTAAGCGATATTCAGTTAAAATAGCGCCTTTCTAAGCTAGCTCAAACACTGAGGTAATCAAACTACAATGGATACACATCGTCCAATTCGTCGCGCACTACTAAGTGTGTCAGATAAAACCGGTATCGTTGAATTTGCTCGTTCACTTGAATCACAAGGTGTCGAACTTTTATCAACTGGCGGTACTTGTAAATTACTTGCTGATAACGGCATTAAAGTCACTGAAGTATCTGACCACACAGGTCACCCTGAGATCATGGATGGTCGCGTAAAAACTCTTCATCCAAAAATTCATGGCGGCATCTTAGCGCGTCGTGGCCAAGATGAAGACGTAATGAGCGAGAATAACATCTCTGCTATCGATATTGTTGTAGTTAACTTATACCCCTTTGCGAATACAGTCGCTCAAGAGAACTGCAGCCTTGAAGATGCTATTGAAAACATTGATATCGGTGGCCCAACTATGGTGCGTGCCGCAGCTAAGAACCACAAAGACGTGACCATCGTAGTAAATGCAAAAGATTACGACCGCGTGATCAGCGAAATGCAAAGCAACGATGGTTCAACATCATACAAAACGCGTTTTGATCTTGCCATTGCTGCTTACGAGCACACCGCACAGTACGATGGCATGATTGCTAACTACTTCGGTAAAATGGTTGCTGACTACACTGATGAAGCGGCTGAGGAAACTAAATTCCCACGTACAATCAATATGCAGTTCACTAAAAAGCAAGATATGCGCTACGGTGAAAACTCACACCAAGACGCGGCTTTCTATGTTGAGAACGACGTACAAGAAGCATCTGTTGCAACTGCGGTACAACTTCAAGGTAAAGCCTTATCGTTTAACAACATTGCTGATACTGACGCTGCTCTTGAATGTGTTAAAGAGTTTGATGTGCCAGCATGTGTTATTGTAAAGCATGCAAACCCTTGTGGCGTATCTATTGGTGAAAACATTCTTGAAGCCTACGACCGCGCATTTAAAACAGACCCTACATCTGCGTTTGGTGGCATCATTGCGTTTAACCAAGAACTTGATGCTGACACTGCTGAAGCTATTGTTGCACGTCAATTTGTTGAAGTGATCATTGCGCCTAAAGTATCTGAAGCCGCAGCACAAATTATTTCAGCGAAGCAAAATGTACGTTTACTTGAGTGTGGTGAGTTCTCTGCTAAAGGCACAGGCCACGACATTAAACGTGTAAATGGCGGCGTATTAATTCAAGACCGCGATTTAGGTATGGTAACGCAAGGCGACTTAAAAGTTGTCTCTAAACGCCAGCCTACTGAGCAAGAACTTAAAGACTTATTATTTTGCTGGAAAGTGGCTAAGTTTGTTAAATCAAATGCCATTGTGTATGCCCGCGATGGCATGACAATTGGTGTAGGTGCAGGCCAAATGAGCCGCGTTTACTCTGCTAAAATTGCCGGTATTAAAGCTGCTGATGAAAACCTTGAAGTTAAGGGCTCAGTAATGGCATCTGATGCATTCTTCCCATTCCGTGATGGTATTGATGCTGCAGCCGACGCTGGTATTACTGCGGTAATTCAACCTGGTGGTTCAATGCGCGATGAAGAAGTTATCGCTGCTGCTGACGAAGCTGGCATGGCAATGGTGTTTACTGGCATGCGTCACTTCCGCCACTAATCACGCAAAGAGCTAACTGCATCAGTTAGCTCTTTTTGTTTGCATCAAATTCACGTATTCTGCTTATTCTATAACCTCTCGTAAAATTATAATGTGAAGGAACAGACGATGAAATTTGCACTAAAAACGTTACTGGTTGCCACTTTGGCTGTCAGTGCTACTACCGCCGTTGCTCATAATCACGGCCATGATTCAGCATTAAAGCACGCTGTAAAAGCAACCGAACGTAACGCTGAACGCGACCAATATCGCCACCCAGTCCAAACTCTGGAATTTTTTGGCTTTAAACCAAGTATGACAGTGGTTGAAATTGCCCCAGGCGGTGGTTGGTACAGTGAGATTTTAGCGCCAGCATTGAAAGAGCACGGCACCTATTACGCTGCGCACTTCCCTGCAGATTCATCGGTTGGTTACTATCAACGTTCATTAGCTGGCTTTAAAAAGAAGGTTGCTGAGGATGAGCGTTTTAGCAAAGTAAAAATCACTGAATTCGCCCCTTCATCACATTTAGATATTGCTCCAGCTGGCAGTGCGGATATGGTTTTGACCTTTCGTAATGTTCATAACTGGTATATGAGTAAAGATAAAGAAGCGGCAGCTAACGCTTTTAAATCGTTTTACACCGCGCTCAAATCAGGCGGCACCTTAGGTGTAGTTGAACACCGCTTGCCAGAAGAGCGCGCTGATGAAATGCAAAAATCATCAGGTTATATGAAGCAAAGTGTTGTGATTGAACTTGCTAAAAAAGCAGGTTTTGAACTTGAAGCAAGCAGTGACATAAATGCAAATTCACTTGATACAGCCGATCACCCTAAAGGGGTATGGACACTACCACCTAGCCTAAGACTTGGCGAGCAAGACGCCGCTAAGTATAAAGCCATTGGTGAAAGTGACCGCATGACGCTGAAATTTAAAAAACCGCTTTAAATAGGATATTCGCCATGAATGTATTAGTCATTGGCAGCGGCGGCCGCGAACACGCACTTGCGTTTAAGGCCGCTCAAAACAAAAAAGTAACCACTGTATTCGTTGCTCCAGGTAATGCAGGTACTGCACTTGAGCCAAAACTTGAAAACGTTGCGATTAATGTTGAAGACTTAGATGGTCTACTTAATTTTGCAAAGCAAAACAATGTTGGCCTTACTATCGTAGGTCCTGAAGTACCACTGGTACTAGGTGTGGTAGATAAGTTCCGTGAACACGGCTTAGCTATTTTTGGCCCAACCGCCGGCGCCGCACAGTTAGAGGGCTCTAAATCGTTTACTAAAGACTTTTTAGCACGCCATAATATTCCAACTGCGGATTATCAAACGTTTGAGCAAATCGACCCTGCCCTTGCCTATTTAAAAGAAAAAGGCGCACCGATTGTCATCAAAGCTGACGGTTTAGCTGCAGGCAAAGGCGTTATTGTTGCTATGGACGAGCGCGAAGCTGAAGCTGCTATCCGCGATATGCTAGCTGGAAACGCCTTTGGTGAAGCAGGCAGCCGCGTAGTCATTGAAGAGTTTTTAGAAGGCGAAGAAGCGTCATTTATCGTAATGGTTGATGGCGAAAATGTACTTCCGTTTGCTACTAGCCAAGATCATAAACGTGCTTACAATGGCGATAAAGGCCCTAACACAGGCGGCATGGGTGCATATTCACCAGCACCCGTTGTGACTGACGAAATCCACCAGCGCATCATGAACGAAGTGATAAACCCAACGGTTGCAGGTATGGCCAGCGAAGGTCATCCATACACAGGCTTTTTGTATGCTGGCCTGATGATCGACGCCGACGGTACACCTAAAGTTATCGAGTATAACTGTCGTTTTGGCGACCCAGAAACACAACCTATGATGCTACGCTTACAATCAGACTTAGTTGAATTGATTGAAGCGGCTAACCGCGTAGAACTCGATAAAACCACCATTGAGTTTGATTCACGCGCAGCTGTCGGTGTGGTATTAGCTGCTAAAGGTTATCCTGATAGCTACCCGAAAGGCGATACAATCAATGGCCTTAAAGTTAGCTACGCCGAAGGCGAAAAAGTATTTCACGCAGGCACTAAGCAAGACGGCGATAACGTAGTAACCGCAGGTGGTCGTGTGTTATGTGCCACGGCTCTTGGTAATACAGTGACGCAAGCACAGCAACGTGCTTATGAGCTTGTAGACGAGATCAGTTGGGAAGGTATGGAATATCGTACTGATATAGCTTATCGTGCTATCGCTCGGGAAAAATAATTAATTGGTATAACCAGTTAAGATTTAATAAAAAGCGCAGTTTATCTGCGCTTTTTAATGCTACACTCATTTCTAGGGACTGAAAAAGAACGTTAAAAATTGAAAAATAATTACTTACGCTATCATTTTATTGCCGTATTAATATTACTTGTGTTGTTTTATGTAATAGCAACGCTTGCAGGCCATTTAGCGACCCCTACAAAATACACTATTGACAAAACCACTCCTATTTACCTATCCCATAGTTACTTTATTGATGAAACAAAAAAACTACCAATTCATCAAATTATCGATAATCTAGATGATTTCACTGTGGGGTCATTTGCAGATATAAACTGGAACTTTACACCCCGTAATTATTGGTTGTTAGTAGAGCTGGAGAATCGAAGTCAACAAAATGAAAAAATTGTCGCTCATTTTGATAACCCTATGGTCGATCATTTAACGATTTATCACTTGGATAAAAGCAATCATATTATAACGACTACGCAACTTGGCGACTTAACCCCAGAGCTCACTCGTTTTGAGTACAGTGTACCGCATATTCGCTTAACAGTTACCCCGCAAAGTAAACAGAAACTATTAATAAAAATTGATACAACCGGAATTAGTAAAACGCCGATAAATCTTTATGGTGAAACTGAGTTTCAAGATTTAACCCGTTCACAAACAGCCATTTGGGGAATTTTTGTTGGCGTGCTGATCATGGCGGCACTGTATAACTTAGTGCTCTTTTTTGGCATAAAGGATCGCGTTTACTTAATTTATATCGGTTATATTATTAGCGCGATTATTCTAATGGGCTGCGTACTCGGCTTTGGTTTTTACTTATGGCCTGTTAGTTGGCAACTGTTTTTTCAAAAGTACATTATTTTTAGTAACTATGCGATTGCAATATTCACCCTTGCATTTTGTACTATGTTTTTACGCTACCATAAAGAGCAATGCTGGCGTTATAAACTCAGCGTTTACTTTATGGGGCTCATGCTTGTGTTAGGCTTAAGCTGTTTTATCATTCCTGAAAACATCGCTGCGCCGATATTTTTTACTATTTTAGCACTGCTTTATGTAATTTGTATCATCATGATTTATAACAAACTGCGCAGTGGATTTCGTTGGGCAAAGTTTTATGTTATTTCATGGATACCCTTAATTATAGGTGCAGCTATACAGCCACTTGAGTTAACGGGAGTATTGCCGTATAGCTTTGCAATTCGCCATACTTTTTTAGCTGCTATATTGTGCGAAGTGGTGCTCATGGCCATGGCCTTGGCTGATAGAGTTCGCTATCAAAGAGAGCGAGCGCTTTATCATGCCACTCACACCCAGCAAACCAAACTTCTTAATAGCGCAATGTTAAAGCAAGCTTATATGGCACTTGAGCAGCAGCAAAGACAAAACACCCTGTGTCTAATTAAAATTCGTTATTTTCACTCACTAGATACCATTTTGACAGCAACAAAAAGCAATGAATTAATCATCAAGGTAGCAAAATCATTAGAGCTGCAGCTAGTTGGCGAACGTCAGTTTTACTTTTTAGATTCAACCTTAGATAGCAACTCTAAACTTGCCGACTTAGGCACAGGGGTATTTGCCTGTATTTCTACTAAAGCACAAACCGCTGAAGAGCTATCTTTAAGTTTAACAAAGATCATTAAAGGCTTACCAAAAAACTACCAAATACAAGGGTTAAACTTACAGCTAGAGTACAGTGTCGGGATCAGTTTTCCCGATACAGTCAATAACTTTGAAGCAAGCCTACAGCGTGGATATGTTGCATTAAAACAAGCAAAGGGGACAGTGAGTCACATTAGTGATTCACAACAGCAACCGAATCAAGTCATGGACATTGAGCTGGCAGCAAAACTACAAGAGGCGATAAGAGCCAATGAACTTGCATTATATCACCAACCGCAAATTAACCTCGCCAACAACCAAGTAGTAGGTAGTGAAGTCCTGTTACGTTGGCCTTGTACTGAGTATCAGCACATAAATATAGAGCAGCTTATTCAATTAGCCGAACGCACAGGACTTATTAACGAGCTCACCTTGTGGGTATTGGACAAAGCCTGCCAAGACATTGCCCAGCTTAATAAGCAGGGTTACAGCGGGCAATGCGTTAGTGCTAATTTAAGCGCTAAGAACATAGGCATAGTGCAATTAGCTGAAAAAATTGAAAACACCTTATTGAAATATAATGCACCTGCAAAGCAACTCAAATTAGAACTCACGGAAACCGCATTAATTGGCGATCAACAACAAATGCAGACGCTCATAAAGCAATTAAATGAAATTGGCGTTACTGTGGTACTTGACGACTTTGGTACTGGTTATGCTTCTTTGACTTATTTACTGCATTATACCTTTGCTAATTTAAAAATTGATAAGTCATTTGTTATTGATCTGGAAGCAAATCCTACTAATAAAGTGGTCGTGAAAACGGCCATTGATATGGCCCATAACCTAGGCTTAAGTGTCACCGCTGAAGGGGTTGAAGATAAGCAAACTCACCGCTTATTAAAATCAATGGGCGCAGACTTTAGTCAAGGTTATTACTATTCTAAAGCACTTTCTTTTGATAGTTACCTAGACTGGTTAAGTAAAAATAAATAAGCCAATTACAGTTAAAGTACCACAACTTTACAGATTACTGATAAAATCCCCTTTTTAAACATCTTTAGGGGCGTAAAGATGCAAGGTACTATTAAAAAGTTAAAATCATCTCTTACTCAACCAATCCAATATCACCTACCTGTAGGTGAAAAGCTGGTTGATTTGAATGCTTATATTGGTAAACAACTAACACTCACTTTTAGTGGCACAATTTTATGCTCAAATTGTGGTAAAAAAACCAAAAAAAGTTATTCTCAAGGACACTGCTTTGTCTGCATGCGTAAGCTAGCAAGCTGCGATATGTGCATAATGAAGCCTGAGACCTGTCACTACGACCAAGGCACGTGCCGAGAGCCAGAGTGGGGTGAAGAAAACTGCATGATCCCACATTACGTATATTTGGCTAACACCTCAGGTCTAAAAGTAGGAATTACACGCCACACGCAAATTCCGACTCGCTGGATTGATCAAGGTGCAACTCAGGCATTACCAATATTTAAGGTACAAACTCGGTTACAATCTGGCTTAGTTGAAGTTGCATTAGCGCAGTTTATTGCCGATAAAACTAATTGGCGTAATATGCTCAAAGGGCAAAATGATGTGCTTGATCTAAAAGTAGCTGCCGCTGAATTAATACCGCAAATTGCAGACAAACTTAATGAGCTCGCAGAATTATTCGGTGCAACAGCGATAGAGCAACTTGATGAAGAAATTGTTGATTTAGATTTTCCTGTTACCCAGTACCCCACTAAAATCACATCGTTTAATTTTGACAAAGACCCCGTTGTAAGCGGTATTTTACAAGGTATAAAAGGCCAGTATTTAATTTTTGATAATGGCGTAATCAATATCCGTAAGTTTACTTCTTATGAAGTGACTGTTGGCTAAACTGCATATAAAAATCAACCCATTGCCGCTGCGCTAAAGGGCGGCAATAATGATATCCTTGTATTACATCACAGCCTAAACTCAACAAATATGCTTGTTGTGAAGCTTTCTCCACCCCTTCAGCAACAACAAGTAAGTTTAAATTACTTGCTAGCGCAATAATGGCCGCCACAATCTCACTATTACCGTATTCATCTGGGACTTTTGCAATAAAGCTAGCATCTATCTTTAATGTATCAAAAGGTAGCTTAGTTAAGTAACTTAAGGCCGAGTAACCGGTACCAAAATCATCTAAGGCAACATAGACCCCCAAAGACTTTATTTGCTGTAATTGCTTTTTAGCTTGAGGAAAGGAACTGATAAAACTGCTTTCTGTTAATTCTATCTCTAATAAACTACCTGGAAGTTGATAACGTTTGAGCATCTGATCAATATGCTGTACCAATTTCCCCTGACTTAAATGACATGCTGAAATATTAATTGCTAAACGCCCTGCATCTATACCTAAGGTTTGCCACTTAGATAATTCTTTTCCTGCCTGCTCAATGACCCATAAATCTAAACGCACGATCAAGCCTAGCTCTTCAGCTAAAGGAATAAAATGCGCAGGTGAAATCATACCCAAGGTAGGGTCGTCCCAACGTAATAAAGCCTCAACTCCCTGAATGCAGTTTGTTTTTAGGTTTAGCTTAGGCTGAAAGTACAACTCAAACTCATCATTATCAAGTGCATATTGAAAGCGGCTCATCATAGCTAAGCGCTCTAAAGATCGTGCATTCATTGATGGTTTAAATAGTTGGAACGAATTGCGTCCTTGCTCTTTAGAGCGATACATTGCAATATCAGCATGCTTTAAAAGCGTTTCACTATCTTGGCCATCTTCAGGATAAATAGCGGCACCAATTGAAGCTGTTACACCTACTTGTGCGCTATCGAGCAAAAATGGCGTATTGAGTTTATTCAGAATTGTTTCTGCGACTTCACTAACATACTCAAAGCTATCCACATCAAACAATAGTACAAATTCATCGCCACCTAAACGTGCAAGCGTATCTCCTTCATTTAAAACACATTGAATACGTTTTGCAACGAGTTGTAATAAGCAATCACCAGCGCTATGGCCCAATGTGTCGTTTATTTCTTTGAAGCGGTCTAAGTCGATAAACATCACCGCTAACAGAGTACTATCACGGTGTGCTGTGGCGAGTGCCATTTGTAATCTATCGTTAAACAAACGCCGATTGGGTAAGTCTGTAAGCTCGTCAAAATAAGCTAACTGAACTATTTTTTCTTCTGCATTTTTGCGCTCAGTGATATCGCTAAAAATGGCAGCATAAAGTACATCTGCATTATTTAGCTCTTTTATTTCAATAATAGTTAACCATTCAACATAAAGATCACCGCTTTTTTTACGGTTACATATCTCTCCCTGCCAAACTCCCTTAGTAGTAATCTCATGCCACATATCAATATAAAACGGCTTATCATGGCGCCCTGAGCTAAGAATATTAGGCCGCTTGCCGATGACCTCAAACTCTTTATAGCCCGTTAATTGAGTAAAAGCAGGGTTAACTTGAATAATAATCCCTTCTTGCGAAGTGATCATAATGCCATCAAGAGAAGAGTCTATAATTTTATTTGCTAGGTAAAGGTTACTCTGCGAATGTTGTAGTGCGGCATCTCGTTGCTCAAGCACTTTTTCAAGCTCGCAGCAGTATGCACTTTCAATCTCATTGATTAAATGCTCTAAAGACAGCACCCCCATAACGTTATTATTATCAACAACAACTAGGTGGCGTACATTATTACTAGACATCAACCGATAAGCATCAAATAAACTACCAGTAGAACTGATTTGATAGGTAGGTCTACAGGCAAAGTCCCAGCATATGCCACCATTTTGATACTCTAGTATAAGGCTTAACAGATCACGCTGGGTAATAATACCGTGCTCTTGTAGCTGTTCATTAAAAACTAAAATCGCTTTATCATTACGTTCCCGCATTAGTTTAATAGCATCAGTAACAATCATCTGGCTCGAGACAATTAACACATCTTTATTATATTGATCGTTGATCGCTCTAAACTGTAAATAATGATCCAGCCCTTGATTACGCACAATATCGCTTACGCTAATTACACCACATACAAGACCACTTTCGTCTGTCACCAATAAATGGCGTACACTATTTTGATGAAATACTAACGCTGCATCACTCAATAACCGTTGACTTGAAATACTCAATACAGGGCTCGACATCACACAACCAATTGTTAGCCCTTTAATCTCTTGATAAGTAAAATCAAGTTTCATGCAATCAGATTCAGTCCAGACACCTATAACCTCTTGCTGTTCTTCAATAAAAATAGCGCTAACATTATGTGCTCGCATTAGCTTTACAGCTTCTATAAGATGGGTTTCCTTAGAGCAGGCAATAACTTTGTTAGTAAATACATCACAGACTTTTTGATAGCGACTACTTTTAGGCATCTTCAAATTCTTTTGCACAATAGAACCTATGAGTATAAATTAAGCAACAGGCTACTATTTGATTTAGGACAAAAAATGAGTGACTTTCAGCCTCAATTACTAATTTATAATAATGAAATAGACATCATAGAACATGCGAGCGATATCAATGATTTGCTTTATGGTGTGTATGATAAACAAAAAGAAACCGTTGTGTTATTAGATAAAAATAGAGGCTATCTAACACTCTCGGGGAGGCCGGCAAAAGAACGCTCTAGCGAGGAGCTCGCTGAGCTTGTGAAAAACTATTTAGTTAAAGAGGGACAGTGTTGTCTCGGAAAAATAGATACCCTTACACCTGCTCAAGCCTTTACATTACTAGCTATCGACTAACGCTTTTACATGAGCTATTGCGCTTCTACCAAGAGCTGAAAGCGCATATCCCCCTTCGAGATAAGAGATAATACCTTTGCAATCAAGCTGCTTACTTAGCGTAGCTAATTGCTCAGTCAGCCAAGCATAATCGTCTTCTACAAATTTTAAACTTGCCATATCATCTTCAAGGTGGGCATCAAAACCTGCGCTTATAAAAATAAGCTCAGGCTTAAAGTTAGTTAGTTTAGGTAACCACTGT
Organism: Pseudoalteromonas sp. APC 3893; assembly: GCF_030408095.1. NCBI lineage: Bacteria > Pseudomonadati > Pseudomonadota > Gammaproteobacteria > Alteromonadales > Pseudoalteromonadaceae > Pseudoalteromonas > Pseudoalteromonas sp. APC 3893. The sequence goes on along the minus strand of NZ_JASDCD010000018.1, from coordinate 20,697 downwards.
TGCTCATATAATGCTTTTAAATCTGAACCATCACTGGCAATCGGCAGCGGTGAATTAACCAGCGTTGCGTTATTCTCAACTGCGGTATTGGGATAGAATGGATATTGAAATAACGAACAAAACAACACAGAATCATCATTAATGAAAATATCTTGGGTACCATTACCGTGGTGAACATCAAAATCAACAATGGCAATACGCTTCACCCCTTTGCTTTGTGCATACTTTACCGCAATGGCCAAATTGTTATAAACACAAAAACCGGCAGATGTCGCGCGAGTAGCATGGTGACCTGGCGGTCTAACCGAGCAAAAAGCGGCATCGAGGTTATCAGCTAAAATCTCATCAACGGCAAGTAACCCTGCACCTACTGCGCGTTCAACCGCTTTTTGAGAGTCTGGGCATAACCATGTATCACCATCAAGCGACACAAGCCCTTCGGTTGGTAAGGTGTTTTCTACGTGCTTTACCAGCGATTCATCATGGGCTAATAGGTAATGTTCACGCTGTGCTTTTGGGGCCTGTTTTTGTTGTACTGCGACATCGAGTCCGCTTGCCAATAAACGATCAGCAATAGCATCCAAACGCTCTGGGCACTCAGGATGATCGTCAATCATTTTATGTTTACGACAATGTGGATGAGAAATAATCGCGGTACGCATACCAAGCTCCAAATAAGTTAATCGAGCCATAATAACAAAGCCACCTAATGGTGGCTCTGCGACTTTGGTTTACTTTGCTTGTAAATTTAGGTTTCTAAAATCAAAGCTAAAGTCTGTAACCGACGTTGATACTGCGCGCATATCTGCACTTTGTACACGATTCTTAGGACTCATTTGAAACTGAATAAATGCATCAGCTTCTAATAACTTCTCATCCCATTTCACGATAAAGGTATTACCTGTGTAGTGCTCAAGCTGTCCTTTTAAACGTTTAGTATGGGTAAAGTCTATTCGTAACTTGCCATCTAATTCCTCTATGATCACATCACCATACCAATCATCATGTAACGTGCCTGTATAGCTGATATTTGGTAGTTGTGGCTGATAATCTGCCGGGGCTTCAGGCTCTGCATTTGCGTACGCTTTTTGTTTACCTTCAAAGTGTTTTTTTGCTAAATCTTCAACCCAATCTTTATCTTCAAGGTCAAAGGCATCCTCTAGCACTTCGTAAGTAATCGCAGATAGTGCGCTAAAAGCTTGCTGATTACTGAGAATGACAATCCCTAGATTTTTCTCGGGCACCAAGGTTACCTGCGATACCATGCCTAAAATCCCACCGCCGTGTGCAAGCTTTTTAACCCCGTGGAAATCTTCAATACTCCAACCTAAACCATATCCCCTAAACTGTTGGTGATACGCTTCATATGCTTTTTCTGACGCCATAGAAGTAATATGTGGGTGCCACATTTGCGCTTGCTGTTTTTCACTAAAGAGTTGCTCACCATTTGGCATCTTGCCACCAGCAAGTTGCGTACGAAGCCACTGGCTCATATCACTAACACTTGATGCAATTGCTCCAGCACCACGAAAGTCTTCTAAGTAATTAACAAAAAATGGATTTAATTTCCCATCCATAGGAATATGACCCGTCGCCCAGTTTTTATTGCTACTTGGGATACGTGAAAAGCCAGCACGTGAGTTTTCCATTTTTAGTGGCTGCAAAATATTCTTCTCGATATAATCGTTCCAGCTCATACCAGAAACACGCGCAACCACTTCGCCTGCAGTGACAAACATTAAGTTGTTATAAGCATATTTACTACGAAAACTGCTCGCCGGTTTTAAGTACTTTAAACCTGCTAAGATTTCTTCTACTGATTTATCAGTATCAGGCCAGATCATTAAGTCGCCTTGACCCAAACCTAAACCACTGCGGTGACTCAATAAATCACGAATAGTCATTTCTCGGGTGACGTAAGGGTCGTATAAACGAAACTCAGGTAGATGATCGATCACTTTGTCATCCCAGCTAATTTTGTCTTCATCGACTAATTTAGCCAACGCAGCTGCAGTAAAAGCTTTAGTATTTGAAGCTATGCCAAATAAAGTATTTTTATTAACTTTTTTTCCTGTATTTAAATGGCTTACACCAAAGCCTTTAGCAAATACCACTTTATCATTTTCAACAACAGCGACAGCCATCCCTGGGACATCAAAGCGTGCCATTGAGTTTTCAATCACTTGATTGAGCTGTTTAGTGTCTATCTCTGCATGGCTATTAAATGCAAAGCCAGTTAACAATGAGGCTGTAATGGCGAGTTTTGTTAATTTCATAACATTCCTTGGCGTATTTTTTATTGTTGATGTACGGCAAACTCAACAGCTGCACGTACTTTATCGCTATCTTGGCGGGTGGGCCGAGACTTTATGTTTTCACTGTACTCATTTGGCAAGTCCGCTTCAAGCGCTCCGCGATGAACGTGCTCTATATACCAGTCATAGGGTAGGATTGTTGCATCTGTGGTGTTTGCAATATAGCAATGTGCGGCTATTTTTTTGCCATCGAGTAAAATAACTTCAACTTCAACACAATCGTAACGCGGTCCTTCAATCGCATCGAGAATCTCTTTTTCATCTGCCGTTACTTGGTATACCACGCCATACACTTGTGCATCTTGGACTGTACTTTTTCTTACACTGCACTTACCAGATCCATCAAGGCTGACCATATCAAACGTTAACTCATACCCCATTAAGCGTGCGGTCCCTATGCGTTTAACTTCAGGAAGACGTGCTAATAAGCGATTTGACGACATATTTGAGCCAAACGAAAAATTATAAAGTGCCATGCTTGTTTACTCCTATAAAACTACGCGTATTGCTAATGCGATTAAAATCACACCGATACCACGATCGAACCAATAACCACTTTTTTGAAAAAATCCACGTACATTAGATTTAGATAACACCAATGATAAAAATGAAAACCAAAGCCAGGTTGCTACTGCCATGTACAGACCATAACCTGCTTGCACCAAAAGCGGTGTTGTTTGACTGATCACCAAGGTAAATAACGACATAAAGAATAATGTCGCTTTAGGGTTTAGCGCATTCGTTAAAAAGCCACGACGAAACGCAATCCAGACTGATTCTTCACTTTGCGTTTGTGATACTTCTTCGCGAGTATTCTCTTCAGGTTTAGCACTTCGTAACGCTTGAAATCCTATATACGCTAAATAAGCGCCTGCTAAGTATTTTAATGCCATAAATACAGAGGGTGATTGAGCTAATAATACCGCTACCCCCAATAAGCAATAACCCACATGCAGCAAGATCGCCAAGCCTACGCCAAAGCTAGTCCATAGCGCATTACGCCGTCCGTGTTGAATGCTTTGTTTGAGCACAATTGCAAAATCTGGCCCTGGGCTTGCTACAGCAAAAAAATGAGCTAATGCGATCAGTAGAAATTCATCTAAGTAATTCAAAAGTTCACCCCGCTTTTTTATCATCAAGAGCTAAAAGCAAAGGGTTTGCTGTGTCATTGATTACAGCTTTAATTTCTTTTTGCGCCTTTTTAAATTGACTGCGTAAATGAGGCTTTAAATACTTTTTAGAATCTCTATGCCCTTTAAAGTGACACACAAGTGCATGCATAAATAATGTTTGTGATTCGGTTAATGCCGCTTGTCTATTAGCATACGGGTTATAACAAGAACCACATCCACCTTTAAATTGGTAAACGGTATTGCTCATCATTACACCAAAGCCTAAAAAGCACGCTAATGCATCACTGGCTTGTGGCAAAAACTCTTTACCGCCGGGGGGTAATACACCCACATGGTGAATCATAATGGTTGCTAATGTGCCTGCAAAACTCGCTACTAAATCTTGTGGTTGGTTTATTTGATTTGGGTTAAACGACACATTAACTTTATGTGGAGGAGGTACTATTAACTGACTCGCTTCGCCACGTAAGTATTCATTAAATACAAAATGCGGAAATACTTGCGGTTGTAATTGCGCAGGCCCTACAAGTTGAATAGGCCATGCCTGCATACCAGCATAACCCGAAACGCGTTCAAATACCTTACTAGCCATTTCTTCAATACTCGATACAGAGTCCGGAAAAAACTTATGGTTAGGTAAAATAAGCTGCGTATGATTGTGAAAAAAATCACTATCGAAGTTTTCCACGGTCCAAATAAATGTGTCAATAAGCCATTGTTGTTCTTGTGCTTCTAACAGTGGTTTGGGTTTAAATAACGCTAACATAAAATGCTCTTATTCTTGCTCTTGTGCCCATTGCCAAGCTTGCGTGTTATACAAAGGTACCGTCGATAATGCATGATGATGACTACCTGTAGACTCTTTAGTTGAATACGATAGATACAATAAAGACCGTGTTTGTGCATCATAAATTCGACGTACTTTTAATGATTTAAATAAAATACTTTTCGATGATTTAAAAACCACTTCACCCGATTTACTTCGGTCGATACCTTGAAGTTGCTCAGCAGTAATAGGGCCCGTTTGGCGACACGCAATTGACATATCCGAAGGGTCTGAGAAATCTAAGTTAGCTTCAATATGACTAATGTGGCAAGTCACCCCTGTAACCAACGGATCTTGCTGAGACACGACCTTAATATCTTTAGTAGTAAATAACCCTAAACTTACTGATGCAGCATCGTCTGAGCACCCTGCTTGTAAAGCCAATAACCCTAATAGACTAATTACTTTTAATGATTTCATACCATTCCTTTTATTCAATGTGTCAACAAACCCACTACAATAGTGCGCTGCGTGGTTACATTTTTATAGTAGCTATGCTTCAATAGTAACTGAAAAATTCTTCAACAACGAGCTGCAATACAATGAAAAAAATACTCATCCCGCTGTGTTTTTTAACTGCCACGGCTTACGCCCACGATGATTACTCTGTAAGCCTCTATGCTGGTAAAAACTTTAACCAAACATTAGAAACCAAAGAAGCACTTGAAGTTGAAATTAATGACGGCAACCACTTCGCTTTTAGTATTGACCGTAATATTGACCGTGCCCGCTATGGCTTTTACTTTGCACAAAGTAACAACGAGCTTGAAAACACTGAGGATAAAGAAGTAACCATGAAATACTTTTTATTCCAAAGTGCGGTTGAAGTCGCGTTAAGTAATCATATAAATAGTTATGTAGGTGCTCAAGTAGGCGCCAATTATGTACAAACTAATTTTACAAGTAATGACGTATTCTTTGCCAGCGGCATATATGGCGGCATTGAATATTTATTTAGTGATAAAGCCCGAGTTTTATTTGAAACCCGCTGGTTGGCAACTATAGTTAACAACGAAAGCACGGTTAACTGCACTTTGCCCACTGACGAAGATGATCAATGTTTATGGCATTTCGATGGCGACGTACTAAACCAATTTCAAACAAGTTTAGGTTTTACTTACCGCTTTTAGGAGCCCTCAATGCCCCATGTTGTGATCGAACACTCTGAAGACTTACCACTTTTACCACAAGTTTTAGTTGATAAAGTACATCAAACTACCTTTGAGAGTGGTTTATTTGAATTATCAACCATTAAAACTCGCGCCATCGCCTACCAACATTATCAATTAGGCGAAGGTAAAGACGGCTTTATCTATATCGCGGCTTATATAATGGCAGGTCGAACAACAACAGAAAAACAAGATCTCAGTGAGCGATTACTTAACTGCCTGCGCACCTATTGCAGAAAATCCTACAGCTTGAGCGTTAATATTTATGAGAATAACAGCGACACTTACCGAAAGTGTTAAGCTCTTTGTATGTTTTAAGTTTAGATATATTTATAGTTAATGATTATTCTGTATCACCAGCTTTGCATTTCAACTAATCTGGATTCTGTTCGTGCATATTCAAAGGCTAACTTTTTACCGCAATATAAGTTAGCCATGTCAACTTGGGTGCTTATAACTAATAATTTACCTCGGTCATAAAACTCATCAACTAAGGCTATAAAGCGTCGCGCTTCATCATCTAAAGTATGCTCTTGTAAGTCTTGCTTCTCGCGTTGATAACTGTCTTCAATGCCATGCACTATCTGCTTGCCTGTTGCCCTACTTCCCATGACGGGAACATTCGCAATATATACTCGTTCAAAATGCTCTGCTAAAAAAATATAATCAGCAGTGCTTCTCGGTCCTGAACACAAAGCCATGAAATCAAACAGAATAGCCTCTTTTGCTAGATGTATAAAGTGAATAGGCCGATGACATACATTTAAATTAGAGTGCGAATTGAGTTTAATTTCACGTTGTTCAAAGAGCATCGTAAGTGCTACATCATCATTAATAAAATAATACTTAAATTGATGACCATACCGAAAACGATGATCGAATTTCCCTTCTACACTAATCACTTTACAGTGCTCTTTGAGTAAATTTATAGTTGGTAAAAAGCGCACTCGTTGTAAGCCGTTCCTATATAATTCGTCGGGATGACAGTTTGAGGTTGCAATAAGAATAAGTCCCTGCTTGAAGAGTGCTTTGAATAACCCTGCCATCAGCATAGCATCACCAATATCACTGACAAAAAACTCATCAAAGCACAAAACGTTAACACTATGGCGCCATTCTTTAGCAATGATTTCTAATGGGTTTTTGCTGCCTTGTAACTGCCCTAGCCGTTGATGAATTTGTACCATAAAATGATGAAAATGCAGTCGTATTTTTTTATCATCACTTAACTGATGATAAAATAAGTCCATCAACATCGACTTTCCACGGCCTACCGGACCATGTAAGTACACGCCCCGAACCTTTGGTTGTGTTTGCCACCAAACACGTTTTTTAACTAAACTTTCAGCAAGACTTTGCAAGGCATTGACCGCTGTTAGTTGAGCTTGATCATACTGTAACTCTTTTTGCTCTACACGCTGCTGGTAGGTGGCTAAAATTTGTATTTGTGACACTGTTCTGGCTGCTTACTATCGGCTATACTCGCGCCATTGTAGCCGACTAAAAATGTGAACCCAATGAAATTTCCATGTCGTTTAGATAAATTTATTAGCCACCTAGCTCAAATACCGCGCAGTAAAGCAAAAGCAGGAATAAAGCAAAAAAACGCAACGATAAATGGTGAAACTGTAACCGCATTTGATCACCCAATTAGTCAAACTGATGAAGTATTATGGTTTGATGAAGCCTTGATATTTTTAGGAAAACGCTATTTTATGCTCAATAAACCGGCGGGTTATGTGTGTGCCAACACTGATGAATTACACCCAACCGTTTTTGACTTGCTCGATGAGCCTAATATGAATGATTTTCATGTTGCTGGCCGCCTTGATATAGATACCACAGGGCTAGTTTTAATTACCAATGACGGCGATTGGTCGCACAAAATCACTTCACCTAAACACAATAAATTCAAGAGTTACTTGGTTGAAACTCAAGAGCCATTGACTGATGATGCACTTGCGCAGCTTCGCCAAGGGGTGCAATTACACAATGAAAAAGCTCTTACTCGGCCAGCTAAAGCAGAGGCCTTGGCCAGCTACAGTTTACGCTTGTCGATCAGCGAAGGTAAATACCATCAAGTTAAGCGAATGCTTGCCGCTGTAAATAATAAAGTAGTTGAATTGCATAGAGAAAAAATAGCAAACATTGAACTTGACCATTGTCTTGCTCAAGGAGAATATCGACCCCTTACAGAACAAGAACAACAACTTTAATATAATCTTGATAATATTTCATGATAGCGTTGTCATTTTTTATTAATAAAAACTAACAAATCGACGAAAAACGTGGTAGAAATTACTTAGGCATACATGATAAGGGGTTACATTGTGCATTCAGGTCTACCACTAAAAACAAAAATAGCGATCTTTGCAATTGCAATTTTTATTGCATTAATTGCAATCGCAACATTAGGATTACAATCATTAAGTCATGCAAGCCAAAGCGATAATATTGCGCGGATAAACCAACTTATGAAAAGCACCAGTAACATCGTGTTGCAATTCGAAGAGATGGTAGAAAAAGGTCAATTAAGTAATCAACAGGCCCAACAATTAGCAACACAAGTGTTACAAGAGAACAAATATCATGACTCTGAGTATGTTTATGTTGTTGATGATAAATTAAACTTTATAGCCGCTCCTCATGACCCGCAGCTTCACAATACCAGCTTTAATGACTTTAAAGATGCCAAAGGCAACAGTATTGGACGAATAGTTGAACGATTAGTTGGTAATAAAACAAACACAATTATTACATATCACTGGGATTCTGTCAGAGACGGAGACATCGTTAATTTAACCTCAGTTGTACAAAAGACCCCATTATTTGGCTGGTATATTGGCACTGGTATCAGTGAAAAAGAAGTTAATGAACGTTATTGGAATACCGCAAAGTGGTTACTTGGTCTATCCTTAATTATTGCAGTTGCACTAACTATTGCAATAGCTCGCTTTGGTATTTCATTGAGCAATGCACTCGGTGGTGAAGTTGATGAAGTTATTGATATTGTAAAACAGGTATCTCGAGGCAAATTAAACTCACATATTCGAACAGATGCGCCGCCAGAAAGTATTATAGCTGCGATGCATTATATGCAACAGGGCTTACGAGGTGTTGTTGGTAGTATTAAAGATGTAACTGACAGCCTTAAAAGTCAAAGCGTAGATAACGAATCGCGCTCTACTGAGCTTGATAAGCTAACTCGTAGTCTAAATGAAGAAACCCACATGGTTGCCTCAGCAATCACCGAGCTTACAGCATCAGCGCAAACAGTGGTTGAACATGCCGAGCAAGCAGCCCACTCGGTGCAAGAAGCTGAAAGCCAAGGTCAAAACGCAAATCACTTAACCACAGAGGCTGCGGATACCATAGTTCTTTTAGAGCAACAAATTGATAGCGCTGGCAATAACATCCAACTTCTTGATGATGAAGTAAATAATATCGCAAATGTGCTAAGCGTTATTCAAAGCATAGCTGAGCAAACCAACCTACTTGCGCTTAATGCAGCGATAGAAGCCGCACGAGCAGGAGAGCAAGGCAGAGGCTTTGCGGTGGTGGCCGATGAAGTTAGAGGGCTTGCACAACGTACTCAAACCAGTACAGAAGAAATACGTAACATGATTGGCAAGCTTCAAACCGCCACCCAAGATGCTAAGACCTCTGTTAACCTAAGCATTACTACTAGCGAACAAACCGTTGCTAAATCAAAACATGCTAGTGAGGAGCTGCAACGAGTAGCTTCGTCATTAAGTGCCATAGCACAAATGAGTCATCAAATAGCGATTGCAGCAAAAGAGCAACTTGATGCTGGTGAAGATACTGCAAAAAGAATCGTGACTATTTCAGATACAGCCTCACAGACTGCTGACGTATCACATCAAGCGCATGCAGCAACAGATTTAATTAAAGGGCTAACCAATAATTTGGAGGCTGAGACTGATAAGTTTAGGTCTTAGTTAGCTTTTAGGTAAATACCTTCCCTTAAAAAACCCGCTAAATAAACGCGGGTTTTTTATTGTTTTACGATTTTATTTGTACTAGGTCGAAGTCAGCAAGGTCTGGCACGATCATTTGTAAACGTGACTCTGTTACATCTAATGAGTTTAAACACTCACAATACTCAGAGGCTTTAAGCTCAAGCTGATGCGCTTTTTTTTGCAACGACTTATCAATTTCTTTCGAGATAATATCCATCCGCTGGCCCATATCATTAATACGATCCTCGATGTTACCTTCGCGAGATTTAAATGCATCACCCAGCGATACTAAAATAGCACCTAATGAGCCATGAACTGCAGAGTGAATTTTTTTACTTATCTCTTCGGTAAAAAAATCATCAATTTTAGATAGTGATTGTGGCGCAATAAAAAAGAAATCATCGCCACGTTTAAACTTATCCATTAACGCGCGCTCAACGTATTGTAATTGTGTTTTAAGCACTTCAGGCTCTTTATCTGACATACCCTCAACAACTTGTTCAATGGCGCTTAAACCGAGGTTAACACCATCTGTAGCGAGCTCTACCAGCTCAGGGACGGTATCTCGTATTCCTTTACTGAACTGCTCCAATACTTGGCTTTCTTCATTACTTAAATCTATCCAATAGCCGCGAATAAAAAGTTGGTTATTATTATTTATTTGAACTCGCGTTTGCCCTTTATCGACAATACGAATTACGTCATCGGTGATAATAAGGCCGTGACTAAGTTCAACTTCACATTGGACTTGAGAAAAAGCGAAAGGACTTGAAAGTGCTATAGACAACGCCAATATCGAGCGAGATAAAAACGCCATAAACACCTCAAAAAGACAAAACATGGAAGGCGGCTAGGTTAACAAAAAAACAATTTTATGCAAGAGAAACGAGCTAGAACACATTTTCTCTAGCTAGTTTCAAAAGTGTGTCAACTCACAATCCCAAGTGGTTGTGCTGTTTGCCATGCTCCACGGGTAAAGTCAGGAATATCAATCGATGCACTACGATTACCTACAGATTCGGCTGATAGTGGAGATATAACTGACCAAGCAGCACCATCGTATACATCTTGATCTAAAGGTTCGCCATTACGTAAACAATAAATCATGCGCCAAAACATTAAGAAATCCATGCCCCCATGGCCACCGTTGCGCTGTGCTTCTTCGCCCATTTTAGTCCATAGTGGATGGTCGTATTGTTTATACCAATCAGCCATTTCATAATCCCACTCATGAAAGCTTTTAGAGCTCCCCTCTTCAAGTGCAATTCGGTTAGGGAAGCCGGCGAATACACCATTGGTGCCTTGAATTAAGTTATGACGAGAATAAGGCCTTGGCGTAGTTGTATCATGCTGTACCATAATACTGCGTCCTTTCACTGTTTTAATCAATGTTGTGTTCATATCACCAGCTATATATTTAAGCTGATTGCGCTGATGTCCCTCGGGAAACTCTCGTTTAGCGTAAGCTTGACGACCCAGTGCCGGTGAACTCATAGAGGTTAAAAAATCAAAACGGTCACCACGGTTAATATTCATATATTGAGAAACAGGCCCTAAGCCGTGAGTTGGGTATAGGTTTCCGTCACGCTTAGCATGCCAAGCCGTTCGCCACGACCCTGTTTTATGATCGAGTTCTTTCATTTGCCAACGCAGCTCATGAATGTAGGCAGCCTCGCCATGTAATAGCTCACCAAACACGCCTTGGCGAACCATGTTAAGCACCATCAACTCATTACGACCATAGTTGACGTTTTCCATCATCATGCAATTTTTTTGTGTGCGCTCTGCTGTATCTACAATTTGCCACATTTCATCAACTGTTAATGCAAGTGGTACTTCTACAAACGCATGTTTACCGCTGTTCATTGTGTCTATAGCCATCGGCGCATGCCACGCCCACGGGGTTGAAATAATGACAATATCGATATCATCACGGTTTAGCATTTGTTGATAAGCTTTATCAGTGCCAGAGTACAGGGCTGGTTTTGCTAGCCCATTCTGGGTTAAATAATTGGCTGAACGTTGTAATACTTCATCATGGGTGTCACAAATTGCGACGATTTGTGTACCATCAATATGGCTCATTCGCTTTACGTGACCAAAACCGCGTTGACCCACACCAATAAAGGCAACTCTGACAACATCCATCTTAGGGGCTACTAAGCCGATAACAGACTGGCCTTGCTGAGTGGGTGCGAAAACAGTATTAGCTGTGTTACTACTAACACAGCCTGTCACAACACTTGCAGCAGCGGCTGCACTGGCGGCTTTGAGAAAATCTCTACGATTAAACTGCTTCATTATTTTTATCCTTGATTAACCTCAATGCAACTTACCTAAAATAGGTGATTAGGTAAAGTAGACCAAGGTAGTTCACAAAAAAATGAGATGAATCGGGAAAGTTAAACCTAGCGTAAAAATACCCTAGGCTTAGTAATTAAACATCACTTAAAATTGCTTTAAGCGTTTGCTTTTTTGCTAAAATATCACGGTACAGAGCAAACTGGTTTTGCGCTCGCTCAAGGTTGTGGTTTTCATGTTTAATTGCAAAGTAGTTGTCGCCATCAATGTAATCAGTTAGAAAACGCAAACCTATCATAAAAGTCATTACTTTAGTGCCTAGCCAAAAACTTTGCTTTTCTTGCTCGGTTATCAAACCTTTTAATGGTTCAACATAGCCTTTCACTACAGCAGCGAAAATCTCTTCGCGTACGCGTACGTTATCAAGATTCGTTGAATCTTCTTCCTCTGGAGAGCAAAAAGTGCGTACCATGTCGCCAAAATCATACAGCCAATAACCCGGCATGCAGGTATCTAAATCAATCACCGCTTTTGCAGCGTGAGACTTATTACAAAAAAGCATGTTATTGATTTTAGTGTCGTTATGGCAAGGCCTTACTGGAACTACACCACGCAATTTTTTTAGCTCATCAACTAAACCAAGTTGCGATAAACAAAAATCGACCTCAGCTTGGCAACTCGTCAAACGATTAACAGGGTCTCTGGCAATCACAGATTTTAACTTCTCAGCTCGCATTGCTAGATTATGAAAATCAGGGATCACATGGTGCAACTGCTCGGCATCAAAATCTTCTAATGCCACGGCAAATTGGCCAAATGCATTGGCGGCAATTTCTGCTTGTGAAGTATTTTCAACTACATCTTCACTATAACTGCCGCCAATAAATTCGAGTGCGCGCCACACACCATTATCACAATCTACTAAAAAATCGCTCGCCTGGGTCGGTACATGACGAATGATGTCTAAATCATAGTCACCTAGTTGATGTTTTTGCGATAAATGACCTTCAATTAAACGTGCGTTCTTAACCAACATTTCAGGCTCAGGGAACACCTCAGTATTTAACTTTTGCACAACCAAGGATTTATTTTCAGCAGTTAACAGCATGGTACTATTTATATGGCCATTGCCGATTGGCTTCATACTAACAAGTTCATTGCCCAAGCCAAAACGCTCAGACAAGTAAACCGCAACGGGGTTTGACTTCATACTTATTTCACTATTATTTCGCCCAGAACAGGGCAATATCGGGGATAACTCATCCATGGCGTAACTCATATAACTTTTCTGCAACTTCCTGTAATTCTGATTTATATGTCACGCCATACCAAGGCTCTTGTGCAATATATACAGACACTTTTTGTTTGTTTGTTAAAATTAACTTTTGTATTTGATCGGGTAAATAATACTCCATTTTGACACCGCTGTCATGTTTTTGCAGAAACTCAAAAAAGCCCCGCTCTAAACCATCAAATAAAGCGGGCGTAATGCCCCAAAAACTCATCGAACCTAAAGCGTTATTGTCAATTTTCTCTCGAATGCCAGTGGGTGTATCCCCCATCAAATCTCCATTTTCATCTTTTATATTTAAATACTCAACCACTCCCTGAAGGCACTCACTTTGAATTTGGCAAACACCGCGGTTCACCCCCCCTTCAGCGGATAAAGTATCAGCAATAGGATAGCCGACCATGGCCCAATTTGATTGATTTTTAAAATGCTCACTGATTAATTTGAATGACGTTGCGCCATAATAATCATCAGCGGTGATCACAATCGCAGGGTTATGAATATATTCTTTAGCACACAATAACGCATGTCCAGTGCCCCACGGTTTTGTGCGGTGCTTAGCTATATCAGCAAATTGTTTTGGTATTAAATCAATACGCTGCTCTACTAATATTACTTCTAGCTGCGCTGGTAATCGAGGTAGAATTGTGTTCTCAATTTCAGCTCTTACGGCTTGATTAATAACAAGCACAACTTGTGTAATGCCTGCAGCGTAAGCATCGTGAATACTCAGCTCCATAATCGTGCAGCCTAAGCCTGTGATCTCTGCTATTTGCTTATTACCACCAAAGCGACTGCCTAGACCACCTGCTAGAACCACTAAACTTAATGCATGTTTTGTACTTTCCATGTTTTACCTAATATTGCTCTATTGTAAATAATTGTACCAGTTTTACTTATCAAATCTAAGCTGTGAGGGAGTTGGGTATTACTCCAACAAAAACGGCGACTTAGTACTAAGTCACCGTTTTAAAGCTAATCTAAAATAGGCATGAATTAAGAATTCGCGTACATTAATTTATGCTTGATATAGATTTGTGATCACCAGATCTTTACCCGTTCCTCTGGTTTAATGTACATTTTATCACCTTCTTTTACATCAAACGCTTGATAAAACTCAGGCATATTAGACAAAATACCAATTACACGATAATGGCTCGGTGAATGTGGATCCGTCATTAAACGGTTACGTAGTTCTTCATCACGGTATTTACGGCGCCAAATTTGTGACCAGCCCATAAAGAAGCGTTGGTCGCCTGTGTAGCCATCAATTAAAGGCGCTTTGGTTTGCCCTAGTGATAGCTGGTAAGCTGTATAAGCTACCGTTAATCCACCCAGATCACCAATATTCTCACCCAACGTGAGTTCACCATTAACACTGGCATCTTCAAATGGTTTATATTCGTTATATTGAGCAACTAACTGACCTGTACGCTCTTCAAACTGCTTAAGATCTGACTCACTCCACCAATTGCGAAGATTGCCGTCACCATCGTATTTAGCTCCCTGGTCGTCAAAACCATGACCAAGTTCGTGGCCAATCACAGCACCTATCGCACCATAATTGACCGCATCATCCGCTTCTAAGTTAAAAAATGGTGGCTGTAGAATTGCTGCTGGAAATACAATTTCGTTATTTACAGGGTTATAATAAGCATTTACAGTTTGTGGTGTCATGTGCCATTCAGAGCGATCAACAGGCTGACCTAATTTTGCAGTCATATCTGCATAAGACCACTGGCTATGGCGTATATAGTTACCTACGAGATCATCCGCTTTAATTTCAAGCTCTGAATAATCTTTCCAGTTATCAGGGTAGCCAATTTTCGGTGTAAATTTATCCAGTTTTTCTTTCGCTGCAAGTTTAGTTTCTGGGCTCATCCATTCTAGATTTTCAATGGCTACAGCATATCCGCGAATAACGTTATCAACAAGCTCTTCCATGCGCGCTTTTGCTTCTGGCGGAAAGTTTTCTTTAACGTAGACTTTACCTAGGATCTCACCTAATACACTATTGGATGCATCAACTGTTTTCTTCCACAGTGGTGCTTGCTCTTTTACACCTCGTAAAGTAGTACTGTAAAAGTCGAAGTTAAGATCAACTAAGTCTTTATTTAATAAATTCGCATAGTTACTTACAAAATGAAATTTAAGGTAATGCTGCCAAGTTGCTAAGTCGGTATCTTTATAAATATCTGCAAACTTTTCAAAATAGCTTGGTTGACCCACGATTATATCTGCGGTATCAACACCTGACGCTTTAAAGTACTCGACTAAGTCAAATTCCCCGGTTAGTTTACTTGCATCAACAACCGACATTTTATTATAAGTTTTGGTTGCATCGCGTCTTTCTACGCGGCTCCATTGCGCCTCAGCAATTCTCTTTTCAAGAGCAAGAATGTTACTTGCAGCTTGCTGGGCATTTTTAACGTTTGCATGCTCTAATACTTGTGTAACATAAGTGAGGTATTGCTCGCGGATTTTGCTAAACTTTTCATCATCTTTGATATAGTAATCACGATCAGGTAAGCCCAATCCTGATTGATATGCATATAAAGCATTTTCACTTGAGTTTTTTGCATCGTTATTTACATACCAACCAAACGGTACGCTGCCACCCTGGATACGCAATTGCGCCATTAAAGATACTAAATCAGATTTAGCGTTAACGGCATCAATATTTGTCAAAATTGGTGATAACGGCTTAATGCCTAACTCTTCACGCTGAGCTTCGTTCATGTAACTATTATAAAAAGCGGCCAATTTAGATTCGTCACTGCCTGGCTTAACATTTTTATTCGCAGCAGCTTTTTCAAGCACCGCCTTCATGGCTTTTTGCGAGTCATCATAAAGTTGAGTAAATGAACCATAGTTAGATTTATCACCTGGAATTTCAGTCGTTTCTAACCACTGACCATTTACATGGTAGTAAAAATCATCTTGGGCACGAACTGATTTATCCATGTTCGTCAATTCAATACCTGAATTTAATTGCTCAACAGATGCTGTTTGTACTGTGGCCTCAGGTGCATTTGTTTGTTCTTGTTTATCACCACAGCCAACCAGCCCTAAAGCCAGCGCAATACTTGCAGCGCTAAGAGTTACTTTTTTCATGAGAGTCTCGATTGTTAGATATTATTAAAATATTCAGAAGTAAAATACTTCAAAAAGCGATTCGCTCGCATATCTTAAACCTGTTAGTGATAACAATAAACCAGCAAGTTAAAACGACTGTCTTTAATATGTAACAAAATCTATCAAGTCGTGTCAGCTAATTTTGTTGACCCAAATTCAAGATACAAAAAAACCGCTAAAAAGCGGTTTTTTTTATCAATTACAAGTTATTTTATAACGCGTAAATGTGAGCCTTTTTTCTTGTCTGGTTTAGGCGGTGTAGGTTCATCATCAGCGATAAACTCTTCGTCTAAATCAACACTTTCAAGCTCAGTAGCAAAGTCGTCTTCGTCCTCTAAAAACTCATCTGCGGTAAATACTGTGCCTTCTCCATTCTCGCGAGCATAGATTGCAAGTACAGCACCTAATGGTACATATACCTGCATCGGCTGTCCGCCAAAACGGGCATTAAAACTTAATTGTTGTTTATCCATCGAAAACTGCGTGACGGCTGAAGGACTAATATTCAATACAATTTGACCATCTTGGACAAATTGCGTTGGTATTTGCACAGCAGGAAAATCAGCATTCACCACTAAATGGGGTGTACATTGATTATCGACAATCCAATCAAAAAATGCGCGAAGTAAATAAGGACGATTAGGCGTCATTACAAACGGATCTCACGTTCTGCTTCAGTCAGAGATGCTTGGAAAGATTCACGTTCGAATAAACGAATCATGTATTCTTTCATCTCTTTAGAACCAGCACCATTAAGCTCAATACCAAGCTCTGGTAAACGCCATAATAGCGGCGCTAAGTAACAATCAACTAAACTGAATTCTTCGCTCATAAAATATGGCGCTTCAGTGAAGATTGCTGATACAGCAAGTAACGCTTCTGTTAGTTCTTTACGTGCTTGTGCTGATTCAGCACCGTTTGCGTAAATCTTTGCAGCTAAACTATACCAGTCTGTATCGATACGATGCATCATCAAACGGCTACGACCACGCATTACCGGATATACTGGCATTAGTGGAGGATGAGGAAAACGCTCATCAAGGTATTCCATGATGATGTTTGCCTGATATAAACCAAGCTCACGGTCGATCAGTGTTGGCACTGTACCGTAAGGATTAATTTCATGAAGTGCTTCTGGTAAGTTATCCTTTTCAGCCAGATGAATGTCTACACTTACGCCTTTTTCAGCAAGTACAATACGCACTTGGTGGCTATACATACAGTTAGCACCAGAAAAAAGGGTCATTACAGGGCGCTTATTGGCAGCTACGGCCATGCCTACCTCCATTAAATAACAAAAACAGCAATAGGGGCTTAAGCCCCTATTGCAAAATTACCTTTAAAAACGTTCAAAATTAATGAACATCTCTCCAGTATTCTTTCTTCAGCATAAATGACAAGATAAATAGGATAATTAAAAATCCGATTACCTTAAGGCCAAGCGCTTCCGATTCAAGACGTGTAGGTTCACCTACATACTCGAGGAAATTCGTTAAATCACGAACAGCTTGGTCATACTCATCTACACTTAATTCGCCAGTACCATCAGTTTTAGTGCCAACAACTTTAGTCACAGTGTGACCATGTTCTTGTACATCTTCAATGATAGGTGTCGGTAAACCTTGCAGCTCTTGCAGAACATGCGGCATACCTACCGATGGAAATAACGTATTATTTACACCGAACGGGCGAGATTCATCTTTATAAAACGATTTTAAATAGGTGTAAATCCAATCACTGCCACGCACTCGCGCAACATTTGTTAGATCCGGCGGAGCCGCACCAAACCATTTTTCAGCATCATCTTTTTCAATCGAATTAGTGATGTGGCTACCAACTTTTGAACCGTCAAAAATAAGTTGCTCTTGCCCTACTTCAGTCGGAATACCTATATCGCGGAAAGTACGCTCATAACGTTGATACTGCATTTGGTGACAACCAAGACAGTAGTTCATGAACAACTTAGCACCACGTTGCAACGAAGGCTGATCAGTTAAGTCATTACCTGCTTCCAATAATGGAACTGACGGGCCAGCCGCCATTGCCGGTAATACGTTTATTGATAAAGCAAATAAACCGATAATTAGCTTTTTCATCATTTCGTTAACCTCTCTGGCAATGGCTTAGTTTTTTCATTCTTACTGTATACAAATAACAGTACGAAGAACATAAAGTAAGTCACAGTACACACTTGTGAGATAATCGTTTTCAAATCAGTTTGAGGAGTTGCACCCACCCAACCAAGTAAAACGAAAGTAACCACAAAGCCTGCGATGTTCCATTTATGGAAGCCACAACGGTAACGAACCGATTTCACTGTACCACGGTCAATCCAAGGTAATAGTGCAAGTACCACAATCGATGCACCCATCGCCGCAACACCAATTAACTTATCAGGGATTGCACGTAAGATTGCATAGAATGGCGTAAAGTACCAAACTGGGAAAATATGTTCAGGCGTTTTCAGTGGGTTTGCCGGCTCAAAGTTCGGCGCTTCTAAAAAGAACCCACCCATCGCTGGCATAAAGAACACAACCCAACAGAATAAAATTAAGAAACCAACCACGCCCATAATATCTTTTACAGTGTAATATGGGTGGAACGGTATCGCATCAACAATGTCTTTTTTGTCAGTGTAATACTCATGGAATTTAAATTTAGGCTTATCTTCTTCAGCTACAGAGCCTTTCTTACGCTTAATTTCAACACCGTCAGGGTTATTTGAACCCACTTCGTGAAGTGCAACAATGTGTAAGAACACTAAGATAACAATAACTAATGGTAAGGCAATAACATGCAATGCAAAGAAGCGGTTAAGCGTTGCACCAGATATTACATAGTCACCACGGATCCACAATGTTAAGTCATCACCAATTACCGGAATGGCTCCGAATAATGAAATAATTACCTGTGCACCCCAAAATGACATTTGACCCCATGGTAATAAATAACCCATGAACGCTTCAGCCATTAATGCTAGGAAGATAAACATACCAAACAACCACAGTAATTCACGTGGTTTTTGATAAGAACCGTAGATCATGCCACGGAACATATGTAGATATACAACGATGAAAAACGCTGACGCACCCGTTGAGTGCAAATAACGTAACAACCAGCCGTATTCAACATCACGCATGATGTATTCAACAGATGCAAACGCACCTTCAGCTGAAGGCACAAAGTTCATCGTTAACCAAATACCGGTTAGGATTTGGTTAACTAGCACTAACATGGCTAACGAGCCAAAAAAGTACCAGAAGTTAAAGTTTTTAGGTGCTGGATACTGTGCAATATGCATGTTCCAAACACGAGTCATTGGGATACGGTCGTCGATCCAACCAATAATCTTACCAAACATTAGGCTACCCCTTTTTCTTCGCCCACTAAAATAGTGGTCTCATCAAGAAAAGTATAAGGTGGTATTTCTAAATTTAATGGTGCAGGTACCGCTTGGAATACACGGCCAGCCATATCAAATTTAGAACCATGACATGGACAGTAGAAACCATCATCCGTGCCTTCTACTTTTTCACCAAAGCCACCGTTAAGGAAACCAGGCGAACACCCTAAATGAGTACAAATACCTACAGCGACAAAAATCTCTGGACGTATTGAACGGTAGTCATTAGTTGACGATTCTAATTGTTGTGGCTCTTGCGATTGCGGATCACGAAGTTGACCTTCGTGAGCTTTCATCTGCTCAAGCATTTTTGGGGTCCGTGATACAACCCATACAGGTTTACCACGCCACTCGACACGTATTAATTGCCCTGGCTCAAGTTTGCTGATATCTACTTCTACAGGCGCACCCGCAGATTTAGCTCGCTCACTTGGATTCCAAGACGCAATAAAAGGAACAGCAGCCCCAGCCGCACCAACACCACCAACAACAGAGGTAGCTATGGTTAAAAAGCGACGTCGGCCATTGTCTACAGGCGCATTGCTCATCCACTTATCTCCACTATGATTCCCAACACTTGCTATATTGAGAACATCAGTTACAGCAATTTAATTTTTAGAAATTTTAAAATAGAAGCGATCATAATTAAAACCCCTGATTAAAACAAGGTTATTAACAGCTTCATGCTCGAATATTCCCGACTTTATCAACCCGTTGACTAAGTCAGCTCGAGCATACAGCCGTTTTTATGATATTACTTTTACAAAAACAATATACTGACCGAGATCAACCCCACTAAGCGGAAGCAGATAAACTGCAGATGGTGCTGTTGAACTCACTCACATTACTTGCCAGACAATTGTAGCAAAAAAATCCACCAATTAACTGATGGATTTACACTTATTATGATTATTATTGAACTTTTTTTAAAGTTATACGCAGTAAAGGCCTAAGCAGGTTAATTATTAGGCGTAAATTTGATATGAGTTTGCTGGTTACTTATAAAAAGTGCGAGTTTGCGAGTTTGCGAGTTTGCGAGTTTGCGAGTTTGCGAGTTTGCGAGTTTGCGAGTTTGCGAGTTTGCGAGTTTGCGAGTTTGCGAGTTTGCGAGTTTGCGAGTTTGCGAGTTTGCGAGTTTGCGAGT
>NZ_JASDCD010000017.1:0-91335 GCF_030408095.1 Pseudoalteromonas sp. APC 3893 | reverse complement strand
TGTGTTATGAAAACTACTCGCCTGAAACGAGTCTAACTATTCAGTTGTCCTAGTGACACATTTCTGTGTCCCCATCGTCTAGAGGCCTAGGACACCGCCCTTTCACGGCGGTAACAGGGGTTCGAATCCCCTTGGGGACGCCACTTATTATAAGTGTTGTGTTATGAAAACTACTCGCCTGAAACGAGTCTAACTATTCAGTTGTCCTAGTGACACATTTCTGTGTCCCCATCGTCTAGAGGCCTAGGACACCGCCCTTTCACGGCGGTAACAGGGGTTCGAATCCCCTTGGGGACGCCACTTATTATAAGTGTTGTGTTATGAAAACTACTCGCCTGAATCGAGTTTAACTATTCAGTTGTCCTAGTGACACATTTCTGTGTCCCCATCGTCTAGAGGCCTAGGACACCGCCCTTTCACGGCGGTAACAGGGGTTCGAATCCCCTTGGGGACGCCACTTATTTCAAGTGTTGTGTTATGAATACACTCGTCTGAATCGAGTTTAACTATTCAGTTGTCCTAGTGACACAGAAAATGTTTCTGAGAAGATAATACCATTCGCCTAGCAAGCTCGGTCTCATCTTGCACAGAAATAGCAAATCAGTTATTTGCAAACCAATTTCTGCGTCCCCATCGTCTAGAGGCCTAGGACACCGCCCTTTCACGGCGGTAACAGGGGTTCGAATCCCCTTGGGGACGCCACTTATTTTTATAGGTGAAAAGTCATATAAACAATAAAACCCTTTACACCCTTCAAAATCTTTCTTCACATAATATATTTTTTTAAAATCAAGTATGTATAAAAAATAAAAAACTCACTAATAACGAATAAATTTTAAATTCACTTGTAAGCTACTAGACTGTTGATTATAGTCACCAATACATTCACGTGGTTTTAAGCTTAATGCCAGCAAAGATTTTTTCTAACGCAAAAATACTCATAGTTGAAGAGCAACCTCTTGCTCAAAGCTATATGAAGCAATCGCTCGAAAAGCTTGGCTTTCGGCAATTACGCTTTGCTGATCATGCGAATTCAGCAAAAGAGCAATGTTTAACCGAGCAATTTGATTTGATCGTTTGTTCATTTAATTTGAGTAAACATCAGGATGGCTACCAATTATACGAAGAGCTAAGAGTTAAAAAGTTAATTAAAAACTCCACTGGCTTTATTTTTATCTCTGCAGAAACCACAGGCTCTTTAGTACATAGCGTCCTTGAGCTGCAGCCTGATGACTTCCTTGTAAAACCATTCACTATTTACGAACTTAAAATACGAATTGAAAAAATCTTATTACGTAAAACTAACTTGCAAAAGGTTTATGATTTAATTGATGATGGGAATGATTCAAAAGCACTCAAGTTTATAAATACCGCGCTTGAACATAAGACCAGTGCTTATAGCGCTATTTTATTACGTTTAAAAGGTGATGTATTACTGCGGTTAAAACGCAGTGAAGAGGCTAAGAACTTTTTTAAGTCAGTTCTTGATATACAAAAATTTGCATGGGCAAAAGTTGGTTTAGTCGAAGCGCTTATCGCGAATAATGAGCATATATTAGCGCAACGTATGCTAAAAGCAATGCTTATTCGTCAAGAGACTCGACTAGTTGCACTTGATTTACTTGGCTCTTTGGAAATAAAACTAAACCAGTTTGAAATCGCTCAAGAGTTCCTCAGCGAAGCGGCCGAAATAGCGCCAAGAAACCTTAATCGTCAGAAAGCCTTAAGCCATGTTGCACAGCTCAATCATGATTACGAAAAAAATTATGCAACCCAAAAAGATATCGCTCAATTTGCCAAACATTCAATTCATGATCACCCTGATGTTTACTTGAATGCGGCCCGCGCTGGTATCGACTTTGCCCTAACGACAGATCAAAGTGATCAAATACAACGCATTACACGCCAAACTAATAAATATTTAAATGATCTGAAAGGGCAGTTTCCCAATAGCCAGAACCAAGCTCAAATCGATGTGCTTAATGCACGCTTACACTACCTAAAGGATGAGCATAAAAAAGCAAAAATGCTTATTGAGCAACTTGATGACGATACTCATATACGATCAATAGATGGCTCACTTGATAAAGCAAAGGCCTTTCACGAATTAGGCTTTCAAAATAAAGCACAAACACTGTTTAATAAAATAATCAGTCATTGTGAAACCCACCCGAATGTGAGTGATCCAGTCTATCTTCGTTATATTCAACAGCAACAAAGTGAACGCCGAGATATAAAAATGGGCCCTAAAGAACTCAATAATCATGCTGTTACTCAGTTTAACCGAGGCCACCTAAATACTGCTCTAGAGGCATTCAGCCAAGCCTTTAGAATAATGCCTCGCAACGCAAGCATTGCACTAAACTTATTACAATGTTTATTCGATAGCACAAAGAACAATAGCCAAAGTCTTAATTTGATAATGGCTAAAAAGTGCTATGCTTTACTTGTAAAAACAAATCTAGACTCTGAGCAACAACAAAGATTTGATAAAATCACACAGCAAGCCAATACTATGGGCTTAGTATTAACGAATAATTAGTTACTACTCAATACAGGGAAATCTATTGAAATCCCTGATATCACCTATACCAAGTCTCAAAGTAACACTAATCACATTACAGAAAGTTGCAAAATGTCAGCCGGATCTAATTATTATGGATATGAAAATTCCGGTTATGGCTGGCTTAGAAGTAACTAAACAGTAACGGTTTGTTATAATTTTTTTAGTGCTAACGCGTTTACGCAATAGCGCAAACCGCTGGGCATTGGGCCATCAGGAAAAACATGACCTAAGTGAGCATCGCAGACGTTACAAACAGCTTCTATGCGTTGCATTCCATGACTGATATCACTGTTGTAGGCAATTGCATTTATTTGCGCGGGCTGAGTAAATGATGGCCAACCTGTGCCACTATCAAACTTTTCTCCGCCTTCAAATAACACATTATCACAACACACACAGGCATATTCACCCGGTTCGAACAAGGTGCAGCTATTTGAACTGTGTGGCCGCTCAGTGCCCTTATTACGAGTTACATAATAAGCTTCATCTGTTAATTGCGCGCGCCACTGCTCATCGTTTTTTATTACCTTGCTACTTGGCTCTGGATTACCATTGCTTGCAAAGCCTAAAATATCATTCCACGTCAACATAACTACCTCTTAAGAAAAAATGAACTTGCTAGTCAATTATCATCGATTGTTTTTCTCGATCAGTGAGTAAAGAATTAAAATAAGCAACTAAGTGCGCTTTACTACTTGGCAGGCTTGTTGAGAATACACACTCCTGATTAGCAAAAATAGACACCGAGTCTTCATAACACTTAATATGGTCGATGCTATCAATTGCAAGCCAGTGTGGGCCAGTAGTACGGTCAAAAAATCCAGTAAGAGAAAAAAGCATTAACTGATGTTGATTCCTCTGTATCAATTTATCTAAGCCATTACGCTCTCTAAACACAGGGGTAAGACGATAACAACACGAACTAAATACAAAGACCCATAGCGCAAGCAATAACACAAACCATGGCTGCTCCAATAGTGGACTGAAAATGCAAAGCAAAAATAATACACAACCAATAGCAGCAACTATCAAGGCAAGTTGTCTATTAATTTTGTACATGCACAGCTCCTAAATATTTACTTTGATTGAGCTTTATTTTCAGGCTCAGGCCAATCATTAAAAAATACAGTTAAATATCGGCTTTTAGCCAAATATAATAGCACCCATAACACGACCACCATTTGCAATGCTAAAAACATCGAAAATTGATAATAGCTATGCGCAGCTTGGATAATCAACCAAGTTAAATCAAGCACCGTACAGACAAGTAAAGGCCAGCGCATAAAACGCCACAGTTTGGCTAGCCGTACTGCACTTTGAGCATTTTTTTGCGGCCTGCGTAAACAAAAAATCACCGCGGGGATAATAGCAACAGCGCCAATAGCCAGAGCACTAAAAAAATCCTGTTTTGAGCGAAAAACTAACGACATAATGTCTAGCTCAGGCCGACGGCTTAACGCGGCAATAATCCAAATAAAATACGCCCGTAGTAGCACTAACAAGCTTAAATGAAATGCAATAGGAGTACGATATGTGCCGTATTTATCCCAGTATTCTGGACCATAGCGCATTATAACTGATTCTTATTATCTGCAATCACACCCAGAATGGTAAAAGCAGCTATCACCATAATGCCTAACCACTGCGTTCCAAATAGTATGAGTAATTGGCTCAGCAAAGGAGTGACAAAGACTACAAGTAGACCAAAACCAAAGCCAGTCACTAACACAAATACAGCAACCCTTACAAAAAAGTGACGGCGGGCAACAAAACGTTTAGTGACTTTGATAATGTCATTTGCATACAAAGAGACAAGGCACACGACTAAGAGCAAGGCTATATTATACAAGTAAGGCCTTAGCCACTGACCAAAGCTCATGGCAAGGCTTGAGAGCATAACTAAAACACTATCCATTATGCTTTACCAACAGTGCAATTAAATCATCCTCGGTAAGAATATCTATGCCTAAGTCTTGTGCTTTAGTCAGTTTCGAGCCGGCCTTTTCACCAGCAATAAGCGCATCGGTTTTTGCAGAGACACTACCAGATACTTTAGCACCTAATGCTTGTAGTCGTGCTTTAGCATCATTGCGATTAAGTTCATTAAGAGTTCCAGTCAACACATAGGTTAGCCCGACGAGTGGTTGAGACTCTTCACTTGGGGGGGTTAACTCAGGCCAATGTACACCTTGTTCAATAAGCGCATTAACCACATCGGTATTGTGAGGTTCAGCAAAAAAGCTGTTCACGTGTTTTGCCACTATTTCGCCTACATCACTCACTTCAACCAAAGCTTCAATGCTTGCTTGAGATACTTTTTCGAGAGTTAAAAAGTGCGTTGCTAAATTTTGCGCAGTGGCTTCACCTACTTCACGAATACCTAATGAATATAAAAATTTGGCTAATGTAGTTTGTTTAGCATCTAGCAGCGCATTCACTAAATTTTTAGCTGATTTGGGTCCCATTCGTTCAAGTGTCTCAAAGTGCCCTTGTTTTAGAATAAATAAATCCGCAGGTGTTTTAACAAGCTCTCGGTCCACCAGCTGGTCAACAATCTTATCGCCAAGCCCATCAACATCAAGGGCTTTACGCGAGGCAAAGTGCTTTATTGCTTGTTTACGTTGTGCTTGACAGACCAAGCCACCAGTACAACGAGCAACGGCCTCACCTTCAATTTTTTCAATGTGAGAGTCACATATTGGACAAGTCATTGGAAACACGATGTCTTTCGCATCATCAGGGCGACGCTCAAGTACAACTTGGGTAATTTGTGGGATCACGTCACCAGCACGGCGTATAATCACAGTATCACCGACTTTGACGCCTAATCGGGCAATTTCATCTCCATTATGCAAGGTAGCATTTGAGACTGTAACACCACCAACAAAAACAGGCTCTAACCTGGCAACTGGCGTAATTGCCCCTGTGCGCCCAACCTGAAATTCAACATCGAGTAACTGGGTGATCTCTTCTTGAGCTGGGAACTTATAGGCGATTGCCCAACGCGGTGCACGTGCAACAAAGCCTAAACGCTCTTGCATAGCTTTGTTGTTTAGTTTAATAACTACGCCATCAATTTCATATTTTAAGCTGCTTCTACGCTCTAAGATATCTTGATAGTAATCCAGTGCTGCTTTTTCACCTTCCACCAGCTTGGTCTCAGGACATAAGGGTAGTCCCCAATCAGTCAGCTTAGCCAGTTGTTGATAATGATCACTTGGTAACTCACCCTCTGTCACCACACCAATGCTATAGGCATAAAACATCAGCGGTCGTTTTGCCGTTATTTTTGAATCGAGTTGGCGTAGACTACCTGCGGCGGCATTACGTGGATTAACAAATACTTTTTCGCCTCTTTTTTCTGCCTCAGCATTTAGCTTGTCAAAACCTGCGCTATCCATAAATACTTCACCACGGATCTCGATTTCTCGCGGGTAATCATCACCGCGTAATTTCAGCGGCACGTTACGAATTGTTTTCACATTTTGGGTAATGTTTTCTCCCGTTTGCCCATCTCCTCGGGTTGCTGCCTGCACAAGCATACCATCACGGTATAAAATAGAAACCGCCAAGCCATCAAGCTTTGGCTCGCAACAAAAAGTAAGCTCACTATTGTCCATTAAGCGCTCTTTTACACGGCGATTAAAGGCGGCAAACTCAGCTTCACTAAAGGCATTATCAAGCGATAGCATAGGCACCTGGTGGGCGACTTGCTCAAATTTAGCAAGCGCAGTCCCACCGACTTTCTGCGTTGGAGAGTCGGCAGTTAAATATTCTGGGTTAGCCGTTTCTAATGCACTTAATTCACGTAATAGGCGATCGTATTCAGCATCTGGAATAGATGGGTTATCGAGCACATAATAATTGTAATTATGATCTTCTAATTGCTGACGAAGCGCGCTAATTTGCGTTAAAACTGGAGTAGACATACAGGCCTCTAAAACATAAAAAAGCCACTTAAACGAGTTATCGCCTAGTGGCTTAAAAAATTCTTAATTAATTAACTTTATTTGGTTACTGCTCACGCGCAGAAGCTTCTCACTTTTTCTACATACTCACGTACACTATCAACGGTCATTTCTTCACGTTGTGAGTCTAAAATGGTAGCACCGAACTCATCTGCAAGCTTTTTCGCAGCACTATGAAGCATGTTAAACGCAGCTAAGCCATCACCATCACATGGTAAGGTCATAAAGAGGCTGATCCCAGCGGTACTAAATTGTTCCATATTATCAATATCAAACGTACCTGGGTTGTACATATTAACTAAGCGAAATAGTACAGGACCAAGGCCTGCAGGGTCTAAATGGCGATTAAAGAAGCCTTCCTCTGAATATTTAAAACCAAGCGTATTAACCGCTGGTAATAATTTACTGCCTTCCATCACCATGCCTTCAGGCATTTGAATGTGCACAATAATAAAGTCAGCTGCGGGAGCCGCAGATTCACTTTCTGCTTTGGGCTCTTCAAGCTCTTCTGGCGTTTGCTCAACGCTCTGCTGTGGCTCATGCTGTTCATCTGCTGCAGAGAAACTAAGATCACCAAACTGGGGCTCATCACGTTCAGCTGAACGCTCTTGAATAGGCTCTGCCGCTGTTTGTTGTACAGGGGCTTGTTCAGTAGGTTCAACTCGCTCATCAGCGGTTGTCGCAGGCTCATCTTTTTTACGAACTGACCATAGGCCATGTATTAATAATCCACCAATGACAATTACACTGATAATGATTAAAACCCATCTTAATTGCTCGGCCATCCCCTCACCTTTTATTATTTGATTTGCCAAAAATTGTATTATGCATGTGCCATTTGCACCGCTTGTTCAATATCAACTGCCACCATGCGTGATACGCCTGGCTCAGCCATTGTAACACCAGTCAATCGCCCTGCCATTTCCATGGCAATTTTATTATGACTAATGTAGATAAATTGCACCGATTGTGACATTTCTTCCACTAAACGGCAAAACCTGCCAACATTCGCATCATCAAGTGGTGCATCTACTTCATCCAGCATACAGAAAGGAGCTGGATTGAGCCTGAATATTGAAAACACTAATGATAATGCGGTCAGCGCTTTTTCTCCACCACTTAAAAGGTGAATTGTTGAATTTTTCTTACCTGGTGGTCGTGCCATTATACTAACACCACTTTCGAGTAAATCATCACTGGTTAATTCAAGATATGCGCTACCGCCACCAAATACTTTAGGGAATAACTCACCAAAATCTTGATTTACTTGATCAAACGTTGCTTTAAAACGCGTTTTAGTCTCTCTATCTATCTTATTGATTGCACCTTCTAAACTCGATAGCGCATTGGTTAAATCATCTAATTGTTGTTCTAAATACTCGCTGCGCTGCTTAGCTTGTTCATATTCATCGATTGCCGCTAAATTTACCGCACCTAAACCCGTTACCTCCTGCACAACTCGGTTTAGTTGCGCTTGCCCCCCCGATAAACTAGCTGACTCAGGTAATTGCTCTAATACAGTTTTTAAATTCTGCTCAAGTTCAGTTAATGGCTCTAATGCGGCTTGTGCCTTTACAAGCAAACTTTGCTCTTCGAGTGCCAGCGTTTGCAGTGTCTCCTGCAACATTGTTAATTCACTTTGCGACGACTTCAGTACTGTTTGTTTATCTAATAGTGCCGCTTTAGCATCTGCTAACTGCTCATTGAGTTTACTTAATTCTTCTTCGCCTTGCTGGTGCTGTTCAAGCAATAATAAAATTTGTTCAGCGCTTTGTTCAAGCGGGATCATTAACTCTTCAATTTGGCAGCTGAGCTCTGATACAGCTTCACTGGCACTCTCATACGCAGTAAGTGCATGCTGAAGTTTAGTTTCACTTAATTGAGATTCACTACGAGCTTTTTGTTCAGCAAGATGCGCTTGATGAGCTTGAGTTTTATACTGCTCAAATACCGCATTGTGCTGCGTGTATTCGTTATCGCATGCTTGTTGATGTTGTTGTGCATGTGTAAGTTGCGCTGCTAACTGCTGCTTTTGCTGCGCTAAACCATCAATAAGCTGTTGTTGATGCGCAATAGCTTGCATTACGGATTGTTGTTCAGTAGTTAGTTGCTGGCGTTTTTCAGTTAGCTTTTGTTGTTGAGTGCGCCACTGTGTTAATTGCTCTTTAAGCATATCGCGCCGGGTACTCGCTGACGCTATTTTTTGTGCAAGTTGATGCACCTCTTCTTTTAGATTATCACCTTGAGTTAATAACTCGCGGTGCTTAACTTCATTCTCTGTGACGTCAGCATGCTTTGCTTGTCGTTGCTCCTGCAATGAGGTTGCCCACTCTTTTGCATCTTTTAGCTGCTTATGTTTGAGTAGTAATGAACTTTCTTCATCAGCTTGATTGTTTAGCTGCCAATTACGTCCATAGATTGTGCCATCCCTATCGATAGCCGCAAGCCAAAACTCATCACTAAATAAAGCCTGATCAAAATTATCTTGAACAGCAATTCGCTCTAATAAATCAGGGTAGACGCCATGCTCAATTAGCGCGGCAACAGAGTCAGTTTTGGCTTTATACGTACTAGGCCAAACACTGTTGTTAACCCTATCCGAGCTTACAGTTAAATGCGTTAATCCTAAAAGCGCCTGCTCTACAATTTGTTCATAACCAGACTGCACACTAAGTTGGGCTAATAAATTAGCGTTACTTTGACTTGTTTGATCTGCCAGCATACTGGTTAAACCGGCAATTTGGGCTTTATTTTCATTAACCTCTTGTGTCACATTTTGCAGTACTGCTTGGCTTGTTGTTAATCTTTCATGCGCGTTTTGTGTCGCCAGCTTAACGGTGTTTAACGCACTTTGCTTTGCCGCTAACTCTTTGGTTAGAGACTGCATTAACGCTTGCTGCTGCTCTAATTGTTGGGCAATTGCGTTGTCTGCTAGATCTTTTCCCTGTTGCTCAATATCAGCAATTTGTGTATCGAGGTATTGTAAACTTTGCTGCTGCTGTGTTTGTGTATTGCACTGTTTATTATGGTTATTTTCTAACGTTTGAAACTGTTCTTTCAGTGTTTGGTACTGTTCATTAGCGTGTTGCTTTTGCTGTTGTGATTGTTCAACTTGCTGTGCAATCTGCTCTACTTGCTCATCACAAATAAGTGTGTGTTCAATTGCATGCTGTAGTGCTTGTGCGAGCTCATCGGTATGCCCTTGCTGCTGTAATTGCAGTTCTTGGTTTTGCAGTTGCAGGCTTTGTTGTTTAATTAAATTTTGGCTCAGGGTTTGATGTTGTTGTTTTAAGCTAATTTGCTGTTGTTCAATTCGGGTTAGCTGAGTATGCGTATTATGTTGTGCATGTTGCGCATCACTGAGATGTTGCTGCTGTTGTTCTACTTTAACTTCTAAGCTCGCCAGTACATCATCATGGCCTGAGTTCGCTTGCTTAAAAAAATCAATTTGTTCATTTAATTTAGCGATCTGTTGATTTTTATCAACTTGTTGCTGATGCAGTTTTTGCCATTTTAAAACCGCAATTTGTCCCTTAAGTGCACGCTCTTGGCTCTTTAGCTCGCGATACTTTTTCGCATTAACTGATTGCACAGCCAATTTATCAACTTGTGTTTGCAACTCTTGGCGAACATCAAGTAAACGTTCTAAATTCTCTCGCGTGCTCTTGATCCGAGTTTGCGTTTCTCGACGACGCTCTTTGTACTTTGAAACACCTGCGGCTTCTTCAAGAAATATTCGTAAATCAG
Organism: Pseudoalteromonas sp. APC 3893; assembly: GCF_030408095.1. NCBI lineage: Bacteria > Pseudomonadati > Pseudomonadota > Gammaproteobacteria > Alteromonadales > Pseudoalteromonadaceae > Pseudoalteromonas > Pseudoalteromonas sp. APC 3893. Next base: position 81,054 of record NZ_JASDCD010000017.1, on the reverse strand, counting down.
CAGGTTTACTCTCAATTAAGCGTGAGATCATCCCCTGCTCAATAATTGCGTAGCTACGTGGGCCAAGCCCAGTGCCTAAAAATATGTCGGTAATATCACGTTTTCGACACTTACTGCCATTTAAAAAATACAATGATTGGCCATCACGCGTTACTAAACGCTTTATAGCAACTTGGTTACGATCGGCAAAAGTATTAGGGAGCTGGCCTTGAGTATTATCAAAAATCAGTTCGACAGAGGCTTGGGAGACAGGTTTACGATTGGTTGAGCCATTAAAAATAACATCAGTCATGGCATCGCCACGCAAATTTTTAGCCGAGCTTTCACCTAATACCCAACGCACCGCATCAATGACATTTGATTTGCCACAGCCGTTAGGGCCAACGACACAAGTCATTTGATCAGGGAACGGAATTTTAGTGGGCTCTACAAAGGATTTAAAGCCCGCTAATTTTATGGTGCTCAAACGCATCTATTTGGTTTACCGATTGTTATTATTATTTACTAAGTACTAATCTAACCTATTTTGAGACAAAAGGTTAAGCTTGGCGTTTAAAGTTATCTAAAATAATACCTGTAGCCATAGCAACATTTAATGATTCCGCAGCACCAAATGCCGGAATCGTAATTTTATTGCTTACTAACGCTGCGCATTCACTGCGAATGCCGTGTGACTCACTACCCATAAGTAACACTCCAGATTGCGATAATTTAGTCTTGTGTAGGTTCTCACCTTCTAAAAATGCACCATAAATAGGCAAGTTAAGCGTTTTTAAATAAGCGGGTAATTCAACTTGGCTTACTGCTACTCGTACAAATGAGCCCATGGTGGCACTGATTGTTTTTGGATTGTATGGGTCTGCACTATCAATACTTGTCACTATGTGCTTTATACCATACCAATCGGCAACACGAATAATGGTGCCTAAATTTCCGGGATCTGAAACTCCATCGAGGGCTAAAATTAACCCTTCTGTGTTGGGTAGTTCTACTGTTGGCATTGCTACAACTGCAATTGCCGCATTGTTGGAAACTAAAGTACTGGCTTTTGTTAAGCTCTCTTCATCAGCCTCAATCATGGTGATTTTATTAAACTGAGACTGATACTGACTAATAAATGCAGGTGTGGCAAATACATCTACAACCGCTAAATCACTTGCTAATAACTCAAGTACATTTTTCTCACCCTGTACAAGGTATTGATTATACTGCTTTCGGTACTTTTTTTGACCTAATGCACGAATTAACTTGAGTTGGTTTTTTGAAATCATAACAGCCTCATAAAATGACGCCGTGAGTATAGCAGATCTAACCAATAATTCTAAAATTGATACCTCATACTTTTTTATAAAAAGCAAAGATAATCAGTAAGTACAACTAATTATGATTGATTAAATAGGATTTATTTAGTAAGTTTTTGGACCTATCTTAAGGAAAGGAATAAAAATGGAACCCAGCACTGATTTTAATGAATCAACAACCAACGGATCTAAACAAAGTATTTTTCAAGGGCGAGTACAGTTTGGCGGCCAAGCCGGTGAGTTTTTTGGTATTTGGTCGGTAAATATTTTACTCAGTATTCTAACTCTCGGTATTTATTCTGCTTGGGCTAAAGTACGTACTTATCGTTATTTTTATAGCAATACGAAAATAGACGGCCACAGCTTTGATTACTTAGCAACGCCCATACAAATTTTAAAAGGTCGTATTTTAGCAATCGTTGTATTTATTATTTACAGCCTAGTAGTACAATTTTTACCTGTTATTGGTCTGTTATTCGCCCTTGGCTTTTTATTTTCAATGCCATGGATCATCAATCAAGGACTGCGCTTTAATATGCGTATGACCCGTCATCGTAATGTGCGCTTTGCGTTTGCAGGAAATTACGGTGATGCATTAGTTAATTTTGTTTTATTACCCATAGCAAGTGTATTCACTTTTTACCTATTACTTCCTTATGCACTTAAACGTATTGACCAATATTTACATGAAAACATCAGTTACGGTAATAAACCAATTAATGTAAACCTTGAAGGTGCCACCTATTATATGGCGGCATTAATCACCATTGGTGTTGCGATTGGCGGCTTAGTTATATTTGGCATTATTGCAGGTTCAGTCGGTGCGGCTATGAGTTTAACCAGCTTCGACGTTGATAACCTTAATATCTCTACATTAATTTTCCCACTGTTAATTGCGGCACTTTATGTGGCTTTCCTAACAATTTTACGCGGCGTATATGTGACGATAATTCGTAACCATATTTTTAATAGCAGTGAATTTGAAGACGTTGCTAGCTTTAAATCTGACTTAAAACCAGCTGATTACGCACTAGTTTTGTTTACCAATGCACTGGCTATTATTTTTACCTTAGGGCTAGCTTACCCTTGGGCAAAAATACGCAGAGCACGATTACTTGCTGCGGCCACTGAAGTAACGATTTACGCAGGTGCACTTGATATTATTGATACCGCAGAAGAGCAACAATCATCGTTTGCTGAAGAAGCGGCAAATGTGTTTGATATTGATATTTCACTTACTTGATGAGTAAACATCATATTAAAGGCTGCTATTACTACCCTAATAGCAGCCAACACCAACACTGCTTTGCAACAATCAATGAGAGCCATATACAGCTTGTTGATACACAGCAAAATACGCTTTTATCTGTACTTATTACTGAGTGTCAATTAGACAGCCCGCTTACCGGTGTGGCTTCAGACTTAAACTTTGCTGGCGGTGGCCGCTTTGTTCCAGAGGATATTAACCATCGCTGGGAATTTACGCATAAAAAAACGGGTATGAGTGAACGCCTCGAAAAATCTAAGCCACTCATACTTGCCTCAATCATTTTAATACCTTTATTACTATGGTTTATTTTATATCGCGGCATCCCTGCTATCGCTGTGTATAGTGTCAGTTTAGCCTCACCTGCTACTGTAGAGGCAATGGGCGAGCAAACCCTCAACGTGATTGAAAAAGTAGCATTAGCACCCACTCAAATACCTGATGAAGCTCAAAATGATATACAACTGACATGGCAGCAAATGCTCGATAATCTGCATTTAAATAGTGATCGGTATAGACTCTCTTTTTACCAATCAGATTATTTCGCTGCCAATGCCTTCGCGTTACCCCATGGCCGCGTGATTGTTACCGATGAATTAGTCATTTTACTCAAAGATAAACCGGATGCATTGCGGGCAATTTTACTTCATGAAATCGGCCATGTTGAGTACCAACATGGTATTCGCTTAGCGGCACAAGCGACTGCCAGTACCATAGTGTTAGCGGTTATTTTTGGTGACTTAGAAGGGATCACTGAAGTGGTGCTTGGTTCTAGTTCTTCTTTTTTGCAACAAGCGTTTTCCCGGGATATGGAGCGAGAAGCCGATAAATACGCTATCGAAAAACTAATTGCTTTAGGTTATTCTAATGATGATTTTGCCAATGCCATACAGGCACTGCAAAACAAATTAGATGAGCAAGCGCAGCTTGATGAGTCGTGGCTTAAATACTTATCTACACATCCGAGTTCTCAAGAACGCATTGATTTTGCGAGGCAGTACACACCACAATGACACCTGAGTTAACATTAATCACCTTGGTTATTACCGTAATCGCACTAGGTTATGGGCTTATTTACCCGCGCTTTGCTGGCAATGACTTTGTAAAAGTATCAAGCCAAGACTTATTCGCGACAACTATTACATTAGTCGTTGCGGGGAGTCTTTATTATGATTCTGGCGTTGAGTTTAGTTGGTTAATCTTTAAGGTTAATTGGTTTTGGTTCACGTTTTTAACCTATGTCCTCATCGAAGTTCCTGTGTGTTTAGCGTATGCAAAAAAACATAATATGAAGTTCAAGTAAATTATGTAAAAAGCGCCTACATGGCGCTTTTATTAAAGTGCTCAATCAGTACTTATGTTTTAACGTCCATAAATGCAGTAATTCATTAGCAATGGTCGCAGCTGCAATTGCAGTGAGCTCACTTTGATCATACGACGGCGACACTTCTACAACATCCATTCCTACCATATTTATGCCCTTGAGTGCGCGTATAATTTTCAGCACTTTGTCGCTGGTCAAGCCGCCACACACTGGCGTCCCAGTTCCGGGCGCGAATGCAGGGTCTAAACAATCAATATCAAAAGTAATATACACAGGTAACTCCCCCACCCGCGCTAAAATTTGCTCAGCAATCACTTGCGCCGATAAATCATTTGCTGCCATCGCATCAATGACTGCAAATTCATGTTTACTTTGATCAAAGTCAGTACGAATACCGATTTGAATGCTGTGCTCTACATCTATCAGCCCCTCCATAGGCGCATGATAAAACATAGTGCCGTGATCATAACGCGAGCCATTACTGTAGGTGTCGGTATGCGCATCAAAATGCACTAAAGCCATTTTGCCAAAGCGTTTAGCGTGGGCACGCAGTAAAGGCAAAGTAACAAAATGATCCCCCCCTAGGCCGAGTAATGTTTTACCCTGACGTAAAATTTGCTCCGCGGCTAATTCAAGCTGCGCAGTAAAATACTCAGGGTCGCCAACTGGGTAAGTAAAGTCCCCAGCATCTGCTAATTTTAAACGTTCAAACAAAGGAAACGTCCAAGGGTACTTAGTTTCTTCCCACGCTAAGTGCACCGATGCACGACGAATTGCGTCAGGCCCCAGACGTGCCCCTGGGCGACCCGATGTCGCCAAATCAAACGGCAAGCCAAGCACCACCACATCTGCATTGATATCAGTAATATTTTGTACCATAGGCTGACGCAAAAACGTCATGCCGTTGGAATATAACGAATGATCAGTATGATCAAACAAGGTGGTCATATTAAAGCTCTTCTAAATATGTATAACCGTCTAAGCCCGCTTGCAATTCATCAAGCACACTTTGCTGCTCGTTTACTGGAAGTTTACTCACCACCAGCTGTGCATAAGAAGACTGAAAGCCTTCAACATCAAGATGAACATAGCGCATCATATCTGCCACTGTGTCACCTTGGTTAATCTCTACAATACGGGCGTCGCCATGTTCATCCATAGTGATCATGGCACTGTGAGTATCACCAAATAAATTATGCATATCACCTAAGATTTCTTGATATGCGCCCACCAAAAAAAAGCCCATTAAATACGGTTTTTCAGCACAAAATTCCGGAACGGGTAGTGTACTTTCAATACCTTGACCATCCACATAATGCTCAAGCGCACCGTCTGAATCGCAAGTGATATCCAATAATACGGCTCGTTTTTTTGGTGCCTCTGTTAAACCACTTAATGGTAATACCGGAAACACCTGATCAATCCCCCACGCATCAGGTAATGACTGAAACAGTGAGAAGTTAACAAAAAACTTGTCCGCTAACCGCGCATTAAGTTCATCAATAATGGGCCGATGAAAACGGTTTTTATTATCCATGTGTTTATTAAGCTCGTAACACACTCTTAAGTTAATTTGTTCAGCCCACGCGCGTTGAGTTAAATCTAATAAGCCCATTGCAAATTGGTTATGCGCTTCAGCTAAATCACTTTGGCTATCGTGATAAATTTCAATTAATGCACGGTCATCAGTAAGTACATGTAATTGCTGCCACGACTGCCACATATTTTTCAATAATAACGGTGCATCGGCTGTTGGTGCTTGAATATCCTCGGGTACATAGCTTTCAGTGCCAATGACATTCGAAATAAGCACCGCATGGTGCGCCGTTAGTGCACGGCCAGACTCTGATATAATCGTCGGAAATGGTTGCTCATACTGCTTACAAATATCGCCAATGGTATACACGATATTATTAGCATACTCACCTAAGCTGTAATTCATCGAGTTATGTGATTGACTACGCGTGCCGTCGTAATCAACAGCTAAACCGCCACCTACATCTAAACATTCGATTTGTGCACCGAGTTTACGTAATTCACAGTAGAATCGTGCCGCTTCACTTACGCCAAGACGAACATCGCGAATGTTAGCCATTTGCGACCCTAAATGAAAATGCACTAACTGCACTAAATCAAGCTGATCAGTTTCTTTTAAGCGGTTCACAACATGTAAGACTTGTGAAGCCGATAAACCAAATTTTGACTTTTCACCACCGCTCGCTTGCCATTTTCCCTTGCCTTGCGACGCTAAACGTACACGAATACCAATACGCGGTTTTACGTTAAGCTCTTTTGCTTGGCTAAGTACCATATCCAGCTCTGATAGTTTCTCAAGTACGATATACACTTTGTGGCCTAACTTTTCGCCAATCAGTGCTAAACGCACATATTCTTTATCTTTATAGCCATTACAGACAATCACTGCACTGGTTTTTTCAGCTAATGCTAAAACAGTCAATAGCTCAGGCTTACTCCCCGCTTCAAGACCTAGTTGTTTCTTTTCAAGATAAGCTTGGCTTGCCACTATTTCTTCAACTACTTCTCGTTGTTGGTTTACTTTTATTGGATAAACTAATAAATAATCTTTAGGGTAACCATAGCTTTCGATTGCGGTATTAAATGCAGCACATAAACTGTGTACACGGTGATGCAAGATTTGTGGAAAGCGCACCAAAGCAGGTAAACTAACACCTTTATCTTCAAGTTGTTTGGCGATATCAATTAATGCTATGGTTTGCTCTGGGGCATCAGCCTTTGGCGCAACATACACATCACCTTGATCATTTATACCAAAAAAACCTTGGCTCCAATGACGAACATTGTAACTCGTGCGAGCTTGTTCTAGTGATGTTGTCTCTTTCATTTATCTTTCTCTCTTATTTAATGATGCCAAGAACAAACTCGGCGAATTGCGCGCATTAAAAGAAAAAAGGAAGATTAAGTCCAACAAGTATTTTTACTCGTAACGAGTGATATTTAACATCTTGGATTCACTGGGAGGATTAGGAGAGTGTTTGGTGCTTAATAAAGTATAAGCACCATAATAAAACCATAAAAACTTTACTGATTTAGGCCAAGTTCCATAAATAAACTTTGAGGATTTTCACTGTAATTGCCAAATGGTCCGCAAGATTTAAACCCTAAGTTTTCGTATAAATTAATCGATTTTGTTTGTTTTGGGCCTGTTTCCAAACGGATCAAAGGAATTTGCTCTTCCCCTGCATGGTGCAACAGAATTTGCATAATACGACGAGACAACCCTTTACCACGGTAGCTTGGTTTAACATATAAACGGCGAATTTCACCGTAAGGCGGGTTATCAAATTGTTTAACGATAGCGCCACACGCAACAATGCCATCCTCGTTTTTCAAGCCTATCGCATATACGTTATCTTGATTTAATTGTTCAACACTAAGTGATTGCGCTGTGGCCACTGGGTACAAGGAGCAAATAAGTCGGTCGATATCAGCAAAAACATTAATCACATCCTGGTCATTGGGGTTTAAATCGACTAACTGCATAGAACATCTCAATTTTTATTAAAATTTTGTTGTCAAACTATACCGAATTGTAACAAATGAACAACCTTGTTCGGCCTGTTTTTTATCACTTTAAACTTATTACTTTGATATACAATGCAAATAGTGCCGTGATAAAGAGGTGTACTGTTCAGGCATAATCAAAAAACTTTCTATGTTCAACGCCAGCTAAGTTCGCATTTACTTTATTCGGGTGCTTATATTCGCGCCAATTAGCCACATTACGGCCAACATTCAATTTCGAAAAGTTAGCCTCCCCGTGTATGGGTAAACCTAAAAATTGTTTTAATGTTAAAAGGCTTCCTGGCTCGCTAACATCAATTGTTAAAAAGTCATCGCGGTCTTTAAAATATTCGAATACCTCTTGCTGATGCCCAAAAAAGTGACGAGTCAGCGTTGTTGTACACAACGGATGAATAGCAGGAAAGGTCAGATGAAAGCTTCGCTTAAGGACTGGGCTAAAGTGCCCATTAATTAGTTCAAGATGGGGGGCCATTTTTTCAAGCAACATGGTGATTGACGGTAGCCACTTTTCTACATCACGGCTCAAATAGACAAATTTTGAGCCGGGGAATAACTTATCTAAATGCATATAATCACTAAAACAAGGAGCATCTGATATTGCATCTGCCACTTCAAACGCTTTTTTAGTAAAAGCAGTATGAGCCACTTTTAAACCCAATTCTAATAAAGCGACACTCACACTGGTTGTGCCAGTTCTCGGTAAGCCAATAATAAAAATTTTCGACATGCTCTGTGCTCAAAGTGAAGGCATATTAGTATATCGGGATCATCGAGTTAAACCTACTAAACACTAAAATAAAAGTGTTTAGTAGGTTTAAGCCGTTATAAGGATTTTAGTATTTTTTAAATTATACACCATTAAAAATTACTACTATTTATACAGCTGCTTCTTTAAAGAAAAAACACTTTGTTACTTAAAAGTGCTGTTCAAAAAATCTGAGCAATTTATACTTCGCTTAATGAGAAAAATAATTTGAGGTATTTTTTGTGCAGTTTACCCAAGGTATGGAATACTTTTTTTCGGGCTTTAAGTTAATCACCCAAAAAGGTTTAAAGCGCTTTGTGCTTATTCCTCTGTTAATCAATATAGTGCTGTTCGGTAGCTCACTATTTTTTTTATACGGCTGGCTAACTGATGGTTTTACTTATTTAACCAATATGCTACCTAGCTGGTTAAGCTGGCTTGAGTGGTTAATGTGGCCTATTGCTATATTAGTCATTCTATTTAGTTACAGTATGTTATTTACTGTTATTACTAACTTTATCGCCGCGCCCTTTAATGGCTTACTCAGTGAAAAAGTTGAGTTGCATTTAACTGGACAAAAAATTAATGATGATGGTTTAGCTGATATTGTTAAAGATGTTCCACGAATGCTTGGTCGTGAGTGGACGAAGCTTTGCTATTATTTACCAAGGGCTATCGGCTTTTTTATCTTGCTATGGGTGTTGCCTGTAATAGGCCAAGTCTTGTGGGTAATGTTTACATGTTGGATGTATGCCGTGCAATACAAGGATTATCCATTTGATAACCATAAGATTAGTTTTAACGAAATGAAAAGTGATTTAAAACAAAAGCAAACTCTTTCATATGGATTCGGTTTAGCTGTTATGTTGCTTACCGCCATTCCTATCGTGAATTTGATTGTCATGCCGGTCGCTGTGTGCGGGGCAACACGTTTATGGGTAGACCAATACCGCCCTAAATACCGCTAATAGCTTGACCCACAGGGGGACGTTAAAGTCCCCTCAGTTTTTATACCAAAACTTGTCGCGTATTGGCAATAAAGTGGTGTACTTCACGTTCTATTTTTATGTCTACCGGTTTTTCTGGTTTACGATCATTTGGACACGGCATCCGAGGAGTAGTACCAAATAAGCGGCAAATCAATGGCCGCTCATCATAGACAGTGCAGCCTTTTGGGCCAAGATGTACACAATTAAATTCATTTAACGCCGCTTCATGCTCTGCATCTGTTTTTACTGGTAATCGAGACATTTCTTCAGATGAAGTTGTCACGGGGCCACAGCAATCATGACACCCTTCAACACATTCAAACTGTGGTATATTAGCGCGTAATCGTAAGATTACTTTTTGGTTTTTATACATCAATTTTTACCTTTATTTAGCCGGTATTCATGCCGCACTAAAATTAATTAGCTATATAGGCTTTGCGGTACTTTTGTCACGTTCAGGTGTACTGTGATCTCTTCTCTGTCATGATATAAATGCTTAGCTTGTAGCTCATAGCTAATACCATATTTTTCAAGCTCTTCTTTGATCATGGTTAAGCATTCATACACACTATCAAAACGCTTTTTCATAGGGAGTTTCAAGTTAAATATGAGCTCTTTAGCATACGCATTCACAGCCCAATCAATCATTAGACTGGTTACTTTAGTTGGCTTTTCTACCATATCGCATACCAGCCAAGTGATGTTTCTTTTTTCTGGTCGGTATTTAAAGCCATCAACACGAAAATGCTTAACTTGACCTGTTTCCATTAAATCTTCGTTCATTGGGCCATTGTCTATGGCGCTAACAAACATGCCACGGCGCACTAACTGATATGTCCAGCCACCGGGGCATGCACCAAGATCAACACTGCGCATGCCAGCTTGAACACGTGCTTCGACCTCATTGGGTGGAATAAACACATTAAACGCTTCATCGAGCTTTAACGTTGAGCGACTTGGGCCATCACTTGGCATCCGCAGTCGTAATATACCCATAAAAAATGGTGAATTATTATAGCTGTACGAATGACCCACATAAGCTGTGTTATTAGTTAAGAACATAACATGCATAACTGGACGGTTAGCTTTGGGTTCACGTAAAACAGTATTTTGTTTTTCCAGCGCTTTTTTAAGTGGTGTAGATATTTTTTTGCAGAACGTTAATAGCTCTTTGCCTTCGTTCGTATCTGGCGTCTCTACACGTAGCTCTGAACAAAGTGGAAAATCAGCTGCCGCTTTTACGATTTCACCCACTCGGTCTTCAACGGGCATATTTTCAAGTAAAGTGCCGGCAAACCACTGACGGGCAAAGACCATATTTTTAAAATCAACTTTTTTAATGATTTCGTCGCTGTGCTGCGCTTCAAAACATTCATAAATAACATAACCAGTATTAGGTTTTGCCTTAACATAGCCTGCAAAGCCTTGCTCTGCGGCATGAAATGTTATTTCTGCAGCGGCATCATTTTCAAACCCACTACGACAGTAAATCACTACACTTGACATAAAAACCCTTTAATTGCGCGTTCGCGCGATTCTCTCTATTAAAATTTAAACCGTGCTACTTGCACCAATAAAATAATCCAACCAATGATAAAGCAGACCCCGCCAAGTGGTGTAATTGGCCCTAACCACTTTTGGCCTGTAATTGCTAATAAATATAAACTACCGCTAAACAGCACAATACCAGCAATAATAAACCAACCAGCCCAGCTTATGTTAATACCCCATTTAATTAAAATAGCAATCGCAATCAGTGCAAGGCCATGGACCATTTGATACTCAGCAGCTGTTTTAAATACGCCGATAGCATATTCAGAAACCCGACTTTTTAAACCATGGGCGGCAAATGCGCCAAGTACCACTGATAGCATACAAAACAGGCTACCCGCCATTAAAAATAATTTAATCATCTACTTTACCTTTCATTCAACTAACAATACTGCTTAATAAATTTACTTGCGTGCTCTGCCGCTACTTGTAAATTTTGCTCAAGCGTCGTGCCACTTTTTTTTCGTGGTTTTAAAGAATGGTCGCCATCTGTTAACCAGACAAATTCAGGGCGTTTATCAAGCGTTAGTACATTTAACTCTTCACGACTGCCAAATGTATCTCGCTCACCTTGGAGTACCAAAAACGGGCATGATATTTGGCCGAAATGCTCAATACGTAACTTCTCGGGCTTACCCGGCGGATGAAATGGGTAACCAAACGCCAACACACCCTTGATCTTTTTATTTGTCTCACATACCAGCATTGAGGCCATTCTGCCCCCCATTGACTTACCACCTATAAATAATGGCAATGTTGGCTCTGTTTGTTCAATTACTTGGGCAAAATAAGCGAGTAATTTAGGAGCTCGCTCAGGCGGTCTGCGCTTATTCGTTTGCTTGGCGATTTGCATATATTCAAAATCAAAAAGCCCAACATTAATACCTTGCTCGGCTAGCAAATTTGCCATCTGTTGCATAAATTCAGAGTCACTGCCTGCGCCTGCACCATGAGCAAAAATAAACTGTGCGTGGGGAGCCTCTTTTGCTTTTATCCATTGTATTGCCATTTTAAAACTCTTGTTCTTGCTCTACTAAATCAAGCATCCACTCTTTAAAGGAGACTATTTTACCCAGCTCTGATTGTGATTCACGGTTAACCAAGTAATAGGCATTTTTACTTTCTAAACTATGGCTAAAGGGGATCACCAAACGTCCGGCATCTATATCTGGTTTTGCTAAAACACTGTTACCAATTGCAACGCCTTGGCCATGTACCGCAGCTTGGAGCACCATAGAAGAGTGGCTAAAAATAGGGCCTTGGTTCACCTGTACATTACGAACACCGGCGGTTTTCATCCAGGTCTTCCAGTTTTTTCTCGTAGTATCATGCAACAAAATGTGATTAGCTAAATCGCTTGGTTGATCAAGAGGTTTAGGCCCTGTTAGCAACATAGGGCTACACAAGGGTACCAGGTATTCGGTGTGCAACTTATGGGTTTGTACGCCGCTCCAATGACCGCGACCATAATATATAGCTACGTCAACATCATCAGAGAGCGAATTTTCGTCTTGATCTTGCGCCTTTATTCGTACATCAATCTCAGGGTGTAACTCATTAAATAAACTAAGCCTGGGTACTAACCACTGAATTGCAAAACTTGGCGTTAGGCTTACTGTTAGGGAACCTTTCGCACCTCGCGCTAGCAGTTTTTCTGTCGCATCGATTAATTGGGTAAAGATTTCTTTTATATCTAAAAAGTAACCCTGCCCTTCCTCGGTCAATAACAACGAGCGGTTTTTACGCAAAAACAGCTTTAAACCAAGGTGTTCTTCAAGTGTTTTAATTTGATGACTCACCGCAGCCTGAGTGACATAAAGTTCTTCAGCTGCTTTGGTGAAACTCAAATGACGAGCAGCTGCTTCAAATGCTTTTAGGGCATTCAATGGCGGGACGCGACGAGACATATTAACCACTCTTAGAATTAGTTTTTCTTATGAGTAGATTATATACGTCAACTTCCAAGCTGTATATTCGAGAGATAAAAAAAGCGACTTTATAAGCCGCTTTGTTTATCAAATTTTGTAATTATAAATCGCTGGCACTGGTATCCAGTGGTGCAAAGCTTTTAATTAAATCATCAACCGCTTTCATTTGGCTCAAATAACCTTCTAATTTACTCAATGCAAGGGCACAAGGTCCATCGCATTTTGCTTCATTAGGATTAGGGTGAGCTTCAATAAATAACCCAGCTAGTCCTAATGCCATGCCGCTGCGTGCAAGTTCAGCGGCTTGTGCTCGACGCCCATCAGCAGAATCTGCACGCCCACCAGGACGCTGTAAGGCATGAGTGGCATCAAAAATAACCGGTGCCATAGGCTTCATGTCATCCATGCCAAGCATATCAACAACTAGGTTGTTATATCCAAAGCTAGAGCCACGCTCACATAGTGCAACATTATTATTGCCAGCCTCATTGAATTTAGTAATGATATGGCGCATTTCATGGGGCGCTAAAAACTGTGGCTTTTTCACATTGATCACAGCACCTGTTTTTGCCATTGCAACAACAAGGTCTGTTTGACGCGCTAAAAAAGCAGGCAGCTGAATTACATCAACTACTTCAGCTACGGGTGCTGCTTGATGCGGCTCATGTACATCGGTAATTAAAGGTACGTTAAAGGTTTTTTTGATTTCCTCAAAAATCTTTAGTCCTTCTTCCATACCTGGGCCGCGGTATGAGTTGATTGACGAGCGGTTTGCTTTATCAAATGACGCCTTAAATACATACGGTATATTCAGTTTGCTGGTAACTTCTACATAGTGTTCAGCAATGCGCATGGCTAAATCACGCGACTCTAATACGTTCATACCACCGAACAACACAAACGGTTTGTCGTTTGCAAGTTCAATGTCGTTAATTTTAATTAAATGATTGTTCATCGTTAGTCCTTAAGGTGCAACTGCTTGCATCATTAATCCACAAATATAAGCCATATAAGTACCCACACCGTAACCCATTACCGCTAATAATACACCCACTGGCGCAAGTGACGGGTGAAAGGCCGATGCGACCACAGGTGCTGATGCGGCTCCGCCAACATTCGCTTGTGAGCCAACGGCCATATAAAACAAGGGGGCTTTAATAATTTTAGCTACAATCAGCATCAAGCTGGCATGAGTTAACATCCAAATTAAGCCGATAACAAAATACATAGGCGATTCAAGAATAGCTGTAATATTCATGTGTAAACCAATTGAGGCAACTAAAATATATAAAAAGCTCGACGCTACTTTAGATGCTCCAAATGATTCAATATGGCGTACTTTAGTAAAAGATAAACTAATACCTATGGTTGTTGAGATAACAATTAACCAGAAAAATTTACTATTTAAGCTGTACTCTTGTGCCCATGGGAAATTCGCACCAAAGAAAGGCCCTAAAAAGTCAGCACAAAAATGGGCTAGCCCCGTAATACCAAATGCAATGGCAATAATCGTCATATAATCGTTAAGTGTAGGCATACGTGCATGTTCTGCATGATACTTCTCTACACGATTTTTTAAGTCTTCAATTGCACTGGTATCAGCCCCTGTTTTAGCGTCAATCGCTTTATGGTTAGCAGCCATTAATAATAATACCGCCATCCATAAGTTTGCCACAATGACATCCACCGTGACCATCGCAGAGAATATGTCGCCGCCAACATCAAACATTTCTTTCATCGAGGCTTGATTTGCACCGCCACCGATCCAACTCCCTGCGATAGTCGTCATTCCACGCCAAACAGCATCAGGGCCGTGGCCACCTACCGCATCAGGATAAACCGCACTCATTACAAGTATGGCTAAAGGCCCACCAATAACAATACCCACCGTGCCGGTTAAAAACATGATAAGGGCTTTGGGGCCTAAATTTATGATTGCTTTTAAATCAATACTAATTGTCAGTAAAATTAAGCACGCTGGTAATAAGTAGCGCGAGGCAACGTAATACACGTTAGAAGAATGGCCATCAACAATACCAAATGTATTCAGTAGCGAGGGTAAAAAATAGCACAGCAATAATGCAGGGACATATTTGTAAAACTTTTTAAGTGCACTATTTTCACTATGTGATGTTTTAAAAATAAAGCCGAGAATTACAGCGAGTAAACCAAATACAACAGCATCATTGGTGATCAATGCAGTATGGGTGTCAGCCATGTTGATTCCTTAAAATTTTAGTGGTGAGTTTTATTATTATCTTCGAGTTCTTCAATCTGGTGTTGAATAATTTCAATGGCAGGATCATCTGGGCATTCATCTATGAAGAATTGCAGATCATCACGTGCCATTTTCGGGCAATCTAGTTGGTTGAGCAAGTAGCCACGATCGCGACGCTCATACGGATCGTCACCCAACATTTCCATCAGCATTTCTACACATGTTAAAGCATGACCAAATTTATTTTCGCTTATAAACGCCCATTTTTGCTGGGCTAAATAAAGCTTATAAACATCTTCATCAAAGATGAGTTCTAACGGCTCTTGCTCATCGCCATTTTCTTCACTGGCATTTTCAGGAATGATATACCAACTTTGCTGACCTGAACTAGGCTCTAATACGTAGCCTTCTTCATCGCTAATGGCAACATGAACGTTCACGTCGTTATTAGAAATACACACGCTAGCATCATAGTCCGCATGCTGTAATAAGTGACACAACAAAATACCCAAGGTCGTTGGTGAGCCGCTACGCATAGCCAATGTATAGGTAAAGCTATTTAAGGTGTATTCAGGTACTTTTAAGCTAGATACACTAAACATCCACTTGGTGTAAAACATATCAAGCAGGGTATCAAGTCGGTCATGAATATCGTCTTGTTGCTGGCACAGCTCAGTAATTTGGTTTTCAAATTCACTTAGGGTAGCAAAGCTTTGGCTTAGGTGGGCCTGTGGATCCCATTTAGCTTCTGCGCTTATACAACGATACAAAGCTGCGGGAACAAATGCATCATAATTTTCATCTTGATAGGTTTCGTTTTCATCTTCAAACCAAGGTGTGGTCATTAATACTGCAACATCTGTTATTAATACGAAGAGTTAGTTTACCTAGTTTTTAGCCCAGTTACCAACGCGTTTACAGCCCAAAGGTATGAAGATTTACCGATGAGCTGGTTTTACTGGATATTTTATTAAAGTAGCAACGCTGTTTTTGTCACAGCCAGCTTACCTATTAACGCGATCACACCGGTTGTAATAATCAAAAAGACTAATTTCGCTGCTATTGCTTTTTGCTTGCTGGCGATAACGCCAAAAGCGATATATGCGATCACGAGAATAATTTTCTCTAATAGCCACATTTGTTCCAGCGGGTTTATTTTCGCAATGGCCATTAAAACGATTGCTGAGATAAGCAAAAATGTGTCTGTTGCATGGCTACCAATAAATACCACTTTATTTTTAGCAATGGCACCACTGCCAATACGTGAGAACGATCGTACATAAAATAAAAGTATACTTAAAACGGCGATTGCCATATGTGTGTGTTTTACTGCTAAATAATCCATATTGCCCTATCTTAGTTTATAAAAATGACGGTGTAATTAATCTGGGTATAACGCTAATATTTTCTCTAATTCATCTACTTGTTGATTAAATACATCAACTAATTTCGGCTCAAAATGCTTGCCTTTTTGCTCGTTGATTTCACTCACAACGGCCTCAACACCCCACGCTTCTTTGTAACAACGCTTATGGCGAAGTGCATCGTACACATCGGCTAATGCCACAATGCGACCAAATATATGAATGTTTTCACCTGCTAATCCCTGTGGATATCCGCTGCCATCCCATTTTTCATGATGATCACGGGCTATCTCAGCTCCCGCCTTAACAATATCGCGTTTCGACCCTTTTAATATTGTATGACCTTTTTCAGTATGGGTTTGCATTATTGCCCACTCTTCAGTAGTTAGCTTGTCAGGTTTATTTAAAATAGCATCGGGTATACCGACCTTACCTACATCGTGCAACGGTGAAGCTAAGCGAATTAATTCAGCTTCTCGCTTTGATAAACCATAGCCCAAGGCCAATAAGTTACATATATGCGACACACGCTTAACATGATTGCCAGTCTCAGTTGAACGTTGTTCGAGCGCTTCACTTAAGCGCAAAACGAGCTCTTGTTGCGTGGCTTCAACTTCTGACTGCAATTGCACATTTTCATACGCTAGCTGTACATTTTGTGAAAATATTTCAATCAAATGACGTTGAGTATCTGTTAAATATTGCGGAATTCCTGAAATGAACAGCATTGAATTATGGTTATATTCACTGCAACAATAGGCGAACAAGTAGTTATTTTTATAAACAATTGTTTTATCTTGCAATGCTTGTTTGCATGCAAGTAGTTGCTCATTATCAAGCACGTCTTCAATTGCTTTACCTTCGCTGCGTTCAAAGTCTCCTCGGCCAGAAAAAACAACTAACTTTTTTTGATTATCGTCTGGGTTACTCGCCACTAGGCTGGTTGCATACATCGCTTTATCAACTGTCCCTAACAAAGAGGTTAACTGTTGCATAACCCCTTCGATGAAGTTTTCTAGTGAATGAGCAGCAAAGATATCTCTTGAGGCTTTAATTATTTTTTCGAGCCCTTGGCGAGATTGCTCAATTGATAAAATATCGCGATAAGAACGTAAGCTCGACATCACCACAGTAAATAACTTTTGTGCGGTAAGCTCTGTCTTCGATTTATAATCGTTTATATCATAATTAACAATCACTTGGCGTTCAGGAGCCTGCCCTGGCTGACCGGTGCGGAGAATGATTCGGATATGATTATTTTTTGCTGTTTCGCGGATATACTGGGCGACTTTCAAACCTGCATCATCTGTTTCCATGACCACATCAAGTAGCACAATTGCTGCATCAGGGTGATTATCGATCATTGTTTTGGCTTCTTCGCCAGAATAAGCACTAATAAACTCTAAGCGTTTGTCTTGAAATTCAAAGTCACTTAATGCCAGTTTAGTAACCGCATGTACTTCAGGTTCATCATCAACAATAATGACTTTCCAGGTTCCCTGAACAATATTACTTACTTCTTCTTGTGGCTCATCCGAAAACAAAAAATCATTCATCACATTGGGTCCTTAGAAGGCAGTTACATTTTATTCTCACAGCGCTTTGTTGTTTATTTCGGCCACTGTGCGAACGTTACACGATCATTATTTGCTAAATCTTTCATTGTAAGTATATTTGTATACGCCATTTGTGCAAAAAAACTATGCACTTTAATACTTTGTTGATAACCATGCTCAAACAGTAGATAGCCATTTGGCGCTAAATAGTTCCTCGCTTGAGTGATAATATGCTTAATATCAGCCATACCATCATCATCAGCAACCAATGCTGATAGAGGTTCAAAACGAACATCCCCTTGGGTTAGATGTTCATCATTGTGCTCAATATAGGGCGGGTTACTTACTATTAAATCAAACTTTTGATTGCTGACTTCACTAAACCAGTTACTTTGTAAAAAAGTAACGTGCTGCAAACCTAATCGCTGTTTATTTATTGTCGATAATGCAACCGCTTGCGCTATGCGGTCAACCCCTGTGATTTGCCAATTTGCTTTTTCAGAAGCCAATGCCAAAGCAATTGCCCCTGTTCCCGTGCCTAAATCAAGAACCTTGGCATTATCGTTAAGCGGTAAATCAAGTGCAACTTCAACTAAAGTTTCGGTATCTGGACGAGGTATGAGCGTGGTGGCATTAACCTGCAGTGGCAAACTCCAAAACTCGCGTGTGCCAGTAATATGCGCAACAGGCTCCCCCTTTAAGCGGCGCTGACAATAACTATCAAATAATTGTTGTTGTTGAACAGTTAGCTGTTTTTCAGGCCAAGAAAACAAATAACTTCGTGGCTTTTGTAATACCTCAAGTAATAATACTTGCGCATCTAACTTGGCGCTGTCAGTGCTATTTTGCAAAAGCAAAGTAGCACTGTGGATAGCCGATTCAACCGTGTCTGTCACCGTTATTCATCACCCATCGCTGCGAGTAAATCAGCTTGGTGCTCTTGCATCAGCGGCTCAACAACACAACCTAAGTCACCAGCGATCACTTCGTTTAAACGATACAGTGTTAAGTTAATGCGGTGATCAGTAATTCGACCTTGTGGGTAGTTATAAGTACGAATACGCTCTGAACGGTCACCACTTCCCACTAAGTTACGACGTTCAGAGGCTTCTGCCGCGTGACGTTTTTCATCTTCAGCTTGTTGTAAGCGAGCAGCAAGTACTGACATCGCTTTAGCACGGTTTTTATGTTGTGAACGCTCATCCTGACACTCCACCACAACACCTGTTGGAATGTGCGTGATACGTATTGCTGAGTCGGTTTTATTAACATGCTGACCACCTGCACCCGAGGCGCGAAATGTATCAACTTTAATATCTGCGGTATTTATTTCAATGGCTTCCGCCTCAGGAATTTCGGCCATAACAGCTACCGTACACGCAGAGGTATGTACACGCCCTTGCGATTCGGTCTCTGGTACACGCTGAACACGGTGCGCGCCTGATTCAAATTTTAGTTGGCCGTAAACACCTTCACCGCTGATGTTTGCAATAACTTCCTTAAAGCCGCCGTGCTCACCTTCGTTCGTACTGACAACTTCGACTTTCCATTTTTTTGTTTCAGCGTAGCGGGTATACATACGGAACAAATCACCTGCAAATATGGCCGCTTCATCTCCCCCGGTTCCTGCTCGCACTTCTAAAAATACGTTATTATTATCACGCGGATCCTTTGGTAGCATCAGCACTTGAATTTGATCTTCAATGATTTGAATCTGCGATTTTGCTTCTTTGTATTCTTCTTGCGCCATTTCACGCATATCAGGGTCTGAATCTTTTAGCATTTCTTCAGCGGTAGCAACATCGTCTTGTGACTGCTGGTACGATAAAAATGCTTTTACGATTTCTTCCAGCTCCGAGTATTCTTTTGAAAGAGCACGAAAGCGATTTTGATCGCTGATAACCGAGGGGTCACTTAGCAGCGCTTGCACTTCTTCATAACGCTCAACTAAGGTTTCTAATTTACGATAAACGGACTCTTTCATGTAACTGCTATTCCTGATCAATACCTAACATTTTCTTTAATTGGCTTAACTGATCAACTTCACCTTTTTTCGCCGCATCTTGAATTGCACGGGTAGGCGCGTGCATTAAACGGTTGGTTAATTTGTTGGCCAGCTCTAAAATTACTTTTTCTGCATCTTTTCCGGTTGTTAATTGGCTGATAGCCTTATCAACCAGCTCAGACTTTATATCTTGTACATCTTGACGATAACTGCGGATTAGATCGACAGAATCAAGTGAACGCATCCACATTGCAAATTCAGCACTGCGATGAGTAATAATATCTTGTGCTTCTTCTGCCGCTTGCTCGCGTGAGGCGATATTCTCGCTCACAATGGCTTGTAAGTCATCAACGGAATACAAATAGGCAGCATCAAGCTCCCCTACTTGGCTTTCAATATCCCGGGGAACCGCAATATCTATAAATAACATTGGTTTATTACGACGTTGTTTAAGCGCTTGTTCCACTACACCTTTACCAATGATAGGCAAAGTACTAGCGGTGGAACTAATAACTATATCAGCTTGGTGCAAACGCTCAGGTAATTGTGCTAATGCGATTACATCAGCTGATACGTCTTGAGCTAAAGAACGAGCTCGTTCTATTGTGCGATTAGCAACGGTTATTTGCTGAGGTTCGTTTTGATATAAGTGTTTAGCAACCAATTCAATGGTTTCGCCTGCGCCGATAAGCAACACTTTAGTCTTATTTAGTTTTCCGTATATATGCTTTGCTAAATTAACTGCGGCATATGCAACAGATACAGCGCTTGCTCCAATGTCAGTTTCAGTGCGCACTTGTTTTGCCACTGAAAACGTTTTTTGAAATAAACGGTCGAATACCACATCAACAGAGTTGTGGTTTTTTGCACTATTATACGCCTGTTTTATTTGGCCAAGTATTTGTGGCTCACCTAAGACAAGCGAATCTAAGCCGCAAGAGACGCGCATCAAATGGTTAATGGCTTCGTTATCTTGGTGGCAATATATATTATTGCTCAGTTCTTGTTCATCTAAACCATGGAAACTGGCTAACCATTGCAACAGTATTTGGGAATTTTGCTGAGCAAGGCTACAATAGATTTCTGTACGGTTACAGGTTGATACGATAACCGCTTCATTAAACTGATCATGATCACTCAATTGCTGTAATGCTTCTGATAATTGCTCAGGTGAAAATGCGACTTTTTCACGCAGTTCTACAGATGCGGTTTTATGATTAATACCAAGTGCTACTATGGTCATATGTGCCAAATATTGCTAAGCCATGCTCGAAAGGCAGTAATTTTACCAAAAATCATTGGAATATGGAAAGTAAGGAACGACATTTGATTCGACTATATTTGATTTTACTCACATTTTTTTTATTTTTAAGTGGTTGCGCACAGCAAATTGACCCCCAAACGTCTCTTTATGTTGATTGGAAAGCAAAACTTTTAGCGCAAAATACATGGCAAGTTGAGGGGAAACTGGCATTTATTAGCCCCGATGAACGTCAATCAGCTAATTTAAATTGGCAACAACAAGATGACTTTAATGAACTGATACTCACTACTTTTATTGGCACTCGCGTATTAGCACTTAAGCAAGATGTTCAAGGCGCAGAGCTTGAGTATGACGGTGATACTTATCACGATACAAATGCAGCACAATTATTAAATCGTTTAACTGGATTTACTATCCCAATGGACAGTGCCGATGATTGGCTTAAAGGCACGGTTTCGAATGAGTCTTTGCAAGTAGATGAGCTTGGACGCGCAAAGAATGTAATGTGGCAGTCTCTCAACGGTCAAAAATGGCATATTAGCTACGGTGATTACCAACAATATGCAGGATTTTGGTTACCAAAAAAACTGACTTTGAAACATCAAAACATCAAAATAAAAATTCAATTATACCAATGGTACTTCAACAAACATGACTAATAGCACACTAACTCAATTTTCATTATTAGCCCCTGCTAAACTCAATTTATTTTTACATATAAATGGTCGTCGTGATGATGGCTATCATGAACTTGAAACCCTGTTCACATTTTTAAATTATGGCGATCAATTAGAATTTACTTTATTAAAAACCAACGCTATTGAGTTAACTGGTGACACTGAAAATATCCCTTTAGCGGACAATTTGATTTATAAAGCAGCTGTATTATTGCAAAAGCATACAAAAACCAGCCTTGGTGCAAAAATAAATTTAACTAAAATTTTGCCAATGGGAGGCGGTGTTGGTGGTGGTTCCTCTGATGCAGCAACCACCCTTTTAGCCCTCAATACATTATGGCAGTGTAAGCTTTCTCTTACTGAATTAGCACATTTGGGCGTGACCCTTGGTGCAGACGTTCCTGTATTTATAAATGGTCGAAGTGCCTTAGCACAAGGGATTGGTGAGAAGTTGGTCGACGTTGAGCTTGCACAAAAATGGTATTGTGTGGTTCATCCAAGTGAGCATGTTAGTACCGCTAAAATTTTTACTCACCCAGATTTAACACGTAACACACCAAAGCTCAAAGGTGATTGGCAACAGCAAGTTTTACGTAATGACTGCGAGCCATTAGTTAAAAAGCTCTGCCCTGAGGTTGAAAAAACCCTCCAGTGGTTGCTAAAATACGCCCCGTCTAAGATGACTGGCACTGGCTCATGTTGTTTTGTTGAATTTGCAACGCAAATAGAAGCACAACATGTTCTTGAAAATCTCCCCCATAATTGGGACGGTTTTATTGCCAGTAGCGTTAATACCTCTCCTGCCCATACGCAGTTGAACGCGATTCATTTAAGCAATCAAGTAACGTACAAGTAAAATACAATGTAAGTTAACAAATGACGCAATTGCCTCGTTTGTTAGTCCCAAAATTCAGTGCCTGAGGAACCCTACCGTGCCTGACATGAAGCTCTTCGCTGGTAACGCAACACCTGAGTTAGCTCAAAAAGTTGCAAAACGTTTATATATTGAAGTAGGCGATGCTGTTGTTGGCCGTTTTAGCGACGGTGAGATCAGTGTTCAAATTAATGAAAATGTTCGTGGCTCGGATGTTTTTATTGTGCAATCAACCTGTGCCCCAACTAACGATAACCTAATGGAGTTAATCGTTATGGTTGATGCATTACGTCGTGCGTCTGCAGGACGTATTACAGCCGTCATTCCTTATTTTGGTTATTCTCGTCAAGACCGTCGTGTACGTTCTGCTCGTGTGCCAATTACTGCAAAAGTTGTTGCTGATTTCCTATCAAGTGTAGGTGTTGACCGCGTTCTTACGGTTGACTTACACGCAGAGCAAATCCAAGGCTTCTTTGATGTGCCAGTTGATAACGTATTTGGTAGCCCAGTATTATTGGAAGATATGAAGGAACGTCAATTTGATGATGTTGTTGTTGTATCTCCTGATATTGGTGGTGTAGTACGTGCCCGTGCTATCGCTAAACTACTCAACGATACTGACCTTGCTATTATTGATAAACGTCGTCCACAAGCAAATGTTTCTCAAGTAATGCATATTATCGGTGACGTTGAAGGCCGTGACTGTATCATTGTTGATGACATGATCGACACCGGTGGTACTTTATGTAAAGCAGCTGAAGCATTAAAAGAACATGGCGCTAAGCGTGTTTTTGCTTATGCAACACACCCTGTTTTATCAGGTGCTGCAGCAGAGAACATTCGTAATTCAGTCATTGATGAAGTAATTGTTACCGATTCAATCCCATTAACTGAAGAATTAAAAACAATTGACAAAATTAAAGTACTGACATTGGCAGATATGCTTGCTGAAACGATTCGTCGTATTAGCAACGAAGAGTCTATCTCTGCGATGTTTGAACATTAAGAACACTTTTATTAGTGATTAAAGCGCCTAAATGGCGCTTTTTTTTACCCCTGTGTTTCTTTTGCTAATAGGTGGTGGTATGATAGCGCGCCTTTTGGCTAGGGACCTTGGTCGCAAAGGCCCTAACACTTTTAAATTACTGGAGACATTATGTCTAATACAACTTACACTTATGACGCTGAACTTCGCGTAGAAACTGGTACTGGTGCGAGCCGCCGCCTACGTCGCGAAGACAAAGTACCTGCAATCCTATACGGTGCAGATAAAGAAGCAGTAGCGCTTACTCTTGCTCATAAAGATATGATCAAAGCACAAGAAAGCGAAGGTTTTTACACTCACATTCTTACGCTTAACATTGGCGGCGAGTCTGTTGAAGCTATCTTAAAAGATATTCAACGTCACCCATTCAAGCCAAAGCTTACTCACCTTGATTTCCAACGTGTTGACGCTACTCATAAGCTTCATACTAAAGTTCCTCTTCACTTCATCGGCGAAGATAAAGTAACTAAACTTGGTGCGACTGTTGTTCACCAGTTAACTGAAGTTGAAATCACATGTCTTCCAAAAGCACTTCCAGAATTCGTTGAAGTTGACGTTTCTGACCTAGTAGCTGGTGATTCAATCCACCTTTCTGAACTTAAACTTCCTTCTGGCGTTCAATCAGTTGAACTTGCTAAAGGTGAAGGCCACGATCAGTCAATAGTTACTATTAAAGCTAACAAAGCAGCTCCAGCTGAAGACGAAGAAGCTTCAGACGCTGCAGAATAATATTTAAGGTCTTGCACCTTGAATTCTATTCAAATGCTTGTGGGCCTGGCTAATCCAGGCCCCGAATACGCAAACACACGCCACAATGCAGGTGCTTGGTTCATCGAGCAACTCGCAGCACGCTACAACTGTACGCTTAAACACGATCCTAAATATCACGGCCTTACCGGCAAAGTGATCATTCAAGGCCAAGAATTCAAATTATTGATCCCCACCACTTACATGAATTTAAGTGGTAAATCGGTCAGTAGTTTAGCCAATTTTTTCAAAATCCCTATTGAAAACATCTTAGTTGCACATGATGAAATGGATTTAGACCCGGGCGTTGCTAAATTAAAGAAAGGCGGCGGACATGGCGGTCATAATGGCTTAAAAGACATTATTGCAAAAATGGCAAATCAAAAAGACTTTATGCGTTTACGCGTTGGTATAGGTCATCCTGGACATCGTGAAATGGTCACTGGTTGGGTGCTTGGAAAAGCAGCCAAAGAAGACCAAGAAAAAATGGATGCCGCTGTAGATGAAGCAGTTCGTTGTATGGAAATACTTGCAAAAGACGGTGTGTTAAAAGCACAAAACAGACTTCATTCGTTTAAACCCTAGTAACATAGTTATTAAATCGGTTGAACGGATCTAAACAAGGTATCTTACTATGGGTTTTAAATGTGGTATCGTTGGTTTACCAAATGTTGGTAAATCTACATTATTTAATGCATTAACCAAAGCGGGCATTGAAGCCGCTAACTTCCCTTTTTGTACCATCGAACCAAACACAGGTGTGGTTCCGGTTCCTGACGCTCGCTTAGACGAACTTGCAAAAATAGTTAATCCTCAGCGCATTCTTCCAACCAGTATGGAGTTTGTCGATATTGCAGGATTAGTAAAAGGCGCATCAAAAGGTGAAGGTCTAGGTAATCAATTTTTAGCCAATATTCGTGAAACAGATGCGATTGGCCATGTTGTGCGTTGCTTTGAAGACGAAAACGTCATTCACGTTGCAGGTACTATTGATCCAGCTGACGATATCGATGTAATCAACACTGAGCTAGTACTTGCGGATATGGACAGTGCTGATAAGGCGCTTTTCCGTAATGCTAAAAAAGCAAAAGGCGGCGATAAAGACGCAAAAGAGCAAAATGCTGTGCTTGAAAAAGTAAAAGTACACCTTGATGAAGGGTTAACTTTACGTTCTTTAGAACTAACTAAAGAAGAAAAAGCTGCCATTGCTTCTATCAACTTTTTAACTATCAAACCAACTATGTATATTGCTAACGTTGCTGAAGATGGTTTTGAAAATAACCCGCTCCTTGACCGCGTACGTGAAATTGCAGCAGCAGAAGATGCTGTTGTTGTTCCTGTATGTGCAGCGATTGAGTCAGAGCTTTCTGAGCTTGAAGAAGAAGACAAACTTGAATTTATGGCTGACCTTGGTTTAGCAGAACCTGGGCTTAACCTCGTAATCCGTGGTGGCTATGAATTACTCCATCTACAAACTTACTTTACGGCTGGCGTAAAAGAAGTTCGTGCATGGACCATCCCTGTTGGTGCAACGGCACCACAAGCAGCAGGTAAAATCCATACCGACTTTGAACGTGGCTTTATCCGCGCACAAACGATTGCTTATGATGACTACATCTCTTTTAAAGGGGAAAGTGGTGCAAAAGAAGCAGGTAAAATGCGTCAAGAAGGTAAAGAGTACATTGTTAAAGATGGCGATGTAATGAACTTCTTGTTCAACGTATAGTTACTATTTACGCTAAATAATGTTTGGCGATGATTTTAAAGGCTCGTATTTACGAGCCTTTTTTGTTTTTGTGCTATTATCGAATAATAGTAACGCGAAGATTTTTGCTTTCAGACTTGTTAAAAAAACACCGTTTTTAATAAAAAATAGCCTCTTCGCTTAATTTTCCTGCAAACAAACCCTGATAAGTGTTTTTTTGCAAAAAAGGTGTTGACGGATTTGGGTCATATCAGCATAATACGCCCCGCACTCAGCGATGAAGTGCTAACAAAAAAGATGGCTAAGTAGCTCAGCTGGTTAGAGCACATCACTCATAATGATGGGGTCACAGGTTCAAATCCCGTCTTAGCCACCATTCTTTTTTGTACTCAATGAAGAGTTTAAAATAACTACCATCTATTTGATTAACTCAAATTGATAATGCGGGAGTGGCGGAATTGGTAGACGCGCTGGATTTAGGTTCCAGTAACTTAGGTTGTGAGAGTTCAAGTCTCTCCTTCCGCACCATGTTCTTGATAAGAATTAAAATTATCACTTGTTTTCTGTTGGGATATCGCCAAGCGGTAAGGCACCAGGTTTTGATCCTGGCATTCCCAGGTTCAAATCCTGGTATCCCAGCCAACAATGGCTAAGTAGCTCAGCTGGTTAGAGCACATCACTCATAATGATGGGGTCACAGGTTCAAATCCCGTCTTAGCCACCATTTCTTATTTTAGAAGTGGCTCTGCAAGAGTTAAATTGCACTCAATGAAGAGTTTAAAATAACTACCATGTGTTTTATTACACAAATATGCGGGAGTGGCGGAATTGGCAGTTGTCTTGAATTAGACGCTGGATTTAGGTTCCAAAACAGTATTACCTGTATACTCGATGCGGGAGTGGCGGAATTGGTAGACGCGCTGGATTTAGGTTCCAGTAACTTCGGTTGTGAGAGTTCAAGTCTCTCCTTCCGCACCATGTTCTTGATAAGAACTAAAACTATCAAATAATTCTTAGTTGGGATATCGCCAAGCGGTAAGGCACCAGGTTTTGATCCTGGCATTCCCAGGTTCAAATCCTGGTATCCCAGCCAACTTCTTCTACCAAAGAAATGTTGTTTAAGAATGACTCTCGCTATGAGTATAAAAAAAGCAAACCCTTTGATGCGGGAGTGGCGGAATTGGCAGTTGTCTTGAATTAGACGCTGGATTTAGGTTCCAAAACAATTAATTGCATTCTAAGAACTGCGGGAGTGGCGGAATTGGTAGACGCGCTGGATTTAGGTTCCAGTAACTTCGGTTGTGAGAGTTCAAGTCTCTCCTTCCGCACCATGTTCTTAATTAGAACTAAAACTCATCCAAATTTAGAGTTGGGATATCGCCAAGCGGTAAGGCACCAGGTTTTGATCCTGGCATTCCCAGGTTCAAATCCTGGTATCCCAGCCAATTTCTTACTACCTCCCTCTTTAATCTTTAATCTTTAATCTTTAATCTTTAATCTTTAATCTTTAATCTTTAATCTTTAATCTTTAATCAAAATTGTTTGAGTGAGCTTTCACCCACTCCACTTGTAATTTAGTTATTTCAATTCACCACTAATCGCATATTTCAAAACCCAGTTTTTTACCGGACCGGTATTATTCGCTAACTTTAAAAAGCGGTTACGCGCCCATTGTAAAGGTGTCAATTGATTCGAAAAACCAAAATAACAAGCATCCATCATACTCATCATCAACAAGTTTGCTTTGCGACGGGTTTGCTCGTAGTGTTTAAGGTGTTTCACAGCACCAATGTCATCTGCTGCTGCTAAAATATCACCAAGGGCTGCTACATCTTGAAAGCCAAGATTTACCCCCTGCCCAGCTAAAGGATTTATCGTATGTGCTGCATCTCCCACTAATACTAAACGTCCTGCTGAATATTTATTAGCGTGTTGGCGAGCAAGTGGGAAGACCGCTTGATTAACAATTTCAAAATCACCTGCTAGGGGCGCAAAGTTTTCGATTATTTGTTGTTTTAACTGCACTTTGGTTAATTTATTTAAACTTTGTAACTTAGCTGCGTCGTCATACCAAATTAAATTAGCATAAGGAGCCTGCATAGGTAAAAATGCAACTGGGCCAGTAGGTTTAAACTGTTGCCATGTTTTAATCTGCTGCGGGGCATCCAATTTAATCAAAACGCCCATACAGTGTTGTTGATATTGCCAACCAGTTACCCCAATATTTGCTTGTGTGCGTAATTGAGACTGGCCGCCGTCTGCTGCGATGACTAAATCAGCACTGTAACGCTCTTCACCATAAATTAGGCTAATATCTTGCGTTGTTTGTTCAATAGCACAAATCGGTGACTTAATATCAAGTACTTCAATATCATGTTGTTCAAACTGCTGCCATAAACTGGCTTGAATTAATTTGTTCTCGATTAAATGACCCAAATGTGAAGCGTTAATATCGTTACAATCAAACAAAAGGTTATCGCCTATACGTTCAAACGCTTCTAATTGCTGATATGGCGCTAAGCGTGACTGTTTTAAATACGCCATAGCACCCAGATCATCTAACAGGTTTTCAGAAAAACGATTAATAGCAGATACGCGTATATCGATAGTCTCGCTTTGCAGTACTTGCTCAGCATTAATAGGTCGTTGTTCTATCACACGTACATCACAACCTTGTTTTGCTAACTTTACTGCCATTGCGGCACCGACCATCCCACCGCCAACAACAATAACTTTGTTTTTTTTCATATTTTTAATCACAACTAAGGTCACTAATTATGGAGTTGATTGTAACGTACTTAGTTGAAAAAATGCGAGTTGCTTTAATCCTTAGCCGTACAATTGCACAGTTTGTTTGATTTCAAACCACAAAGATCAAATCTATACTTGGATCTGGGCGGGTATCCAGATAAAATACGCGTCCTTTAAGTTAGCGGGCATTTAAATGCTCACATCACTTAATCCTGTTTCTAGCACACTTTAGTGCCACTACCGAATTGAAAACGAGGCTATATTTCAATGAGTAAAAAGCTGCATATTAAAACTTGGGGTTGTCAGATGAATGAGTACGACTCTCAGAAAATGGCGGATCTCCTCGATGCAACCAACGGCTATCAGTTAACTGAAGAAGCCGGTGAAGCAGATGTCATTCTACTCAATACGTGTTCAATTCGTGAAAAAGCACAAGAAAAGGTGTTTCATCAACTGGGGCGTTGGAAGTTATTAAAAGATGATAAGCCTGATTTAATTATTGGTGTTGGTGGCTGCGTAGCCTCCCAAGAAGGTGACTCTATTCGCCAACGTGCCCCTTTTGTTGATGTGATTTTTGGCCCGCAAACGTTACACCGCTTACCTGAAATGATAAAACAAGTACAAGGTAATAAAGGTAGCTCTGTGGTTGATATTTCATTCCCTGAAATTGAAAAGTTTGACCGCTTACCAGAGCCTAAAGCAGAAGGCCCTAGTGCATTTGTTTCAATCATGGAAGGCTGCTCAAAATACTGTACTTTCTGCGTAGTACCTTATACTCGTGGTGAAGAAGTAAGCCGCCCGCTTGATGACGTATTACTTGAAGTTGCCCAACTTGCAGAACAAGGTGTACGTGAGGTTAACCTACTTGGACAAAACGTGAACGCCTACCGCGGTGAAACTTACGATGGTGAAATTTGTTACTTCTCCGATTTGATTCGGTATGTTGCTGCAATTGATGGTATTGACCGTATTCGTTATACCACATCGCATCCAGTAGAATTTACACCTGATATTATTGACGCCTACGCAGATGTACCTGAGCTGGTTGATCACTTGCACCTACCAGTGCAAAGTGGTTCTGACCGCATTTTAAACTTAATGAAGCGCGGCCATACCGCACTTGAGTACAAATCAACAATTCGTAAGCTGCGTAAAATTCGCCCTAATTTAAGCATGTCGTCTGATTTCATTATTGGTTTTCCTGGTGAAAGTAAGATGGACTTTGAAGCCACAATGAACCTAATTAACGAAATTGGTTTTGATATGAGCTTTAGCTTTATATACAGTGCTCGTCCAGGTACACCTGCCGCTGATTTGCCTGATGATGTATCTGAGCAAGAGAAAAAAGAGCGTTTATACTTATTACAAAACCGTATTACTCAAATGGCGCAGCAAATCAGCCGTCAAATGTTTAATACCGAGCAACGTATACTCGTTGAAGGTCCATCAAAGAAAAATCCTATGGAGCTGCGTGGCCGTACTGAAAACAACCGTGTTGTGAACTTTGTAGGCCCACATAATGTGATCGGTCAGTTTGTTGATGTACGTATTACTGAAGCACTGCCTAACTCTTTACGTGGTGACTTAATTCGTACAGAATCCGAAATGAACTTACGCCGTGATGTTGCTCCTGCTGAAATTTTAAGTAAAGCAGCGCAACCTGAACCACAAGTAACGCCGAATGAAATCGGTGTTGCGACATTTGTTCCGTAGGCGATAATGATTGTGCCAGCAACAGCTGGCACACCACAACAGGAAGCAATTTTGAGTAATCAATTAAAAAAATTAGAGATTTATTTAGAGCCCTCCGACAATAAACGCCTTTCTTCTTTATGCGGCCCGTTTGACGAAAATATCAAACAAATTGAACGCCGCTTGGGCGTCGAGATCACTCATCGCGATAACTACTTCAAAATTACCGGTAAAACAACAAGTGCCTTTGCTGCGATGGAAATCGTTAAAGACTTGTATGTTGAAACCCAGCCTGTACGTGGTGTGGTTAACGATATTGAACCGAACACAGTGCATTTAGCCATAACTGAATCAACAGCCCTCGAACAAGACGAGTTAAGCGAATATGGCAAAGAAGTAGTGATAAAAACGCGTCGAGGAGTGATTAAACCTCGTAACGATAACCAAGGGCATTATGTATCGAATATATTTCGTCACGATATTACCTTTGGTATTGGACCTGCTGGTACGGGTAAAACATACCTAGCAGTAGCCGCAGCCGTTGATGCCCTAGAGCGCCAGGAAATACGCCGAATTCTACTTACCCGCCCCGCTGTAGAAGCGGGTGAGCGACTGGGCTTTCTACCTGGTGATTTAAGCCAGAAAATCGACCCATACCTGCGACCGTTATACGACGCGTTATTTGAAATGATGGGTTTTGAAAAAGTTGAAAAGCTACTTGAACAAAATGTTATTGAAGTAGCGCCACTTGCTTTTATGCGTGGTCGTACACTAAACGATGCCTTTATTATTTTAGATGAAAGCCAAAATACCACTGTAGAACAAATGAAAATGTTCTTAACACGTATCGGCTTTAACTCTAAAGCGGTAATCACTGGTGATATCACCCAAGTTGATTTACCGCGCGGTGCTCGCTCTGGCCTTCGACACGCCATTGAAGTGCTCAGTGATGTTGAAGAAGTCAGTTTTAACTTTTTCCAATCACACGATGTTGTTCGTCACCCTGTTGTTGCCCGTATTGTTGAAGCCTATGAGCGCAACGACGAAGCAGACCGAATTAAACGCGCCGAAAAACAACGCGCTAAAGATTTACTCGCCAATGCCGAGCAATCAGACCCTGAGACTAAAGAGTAATACTGTGACAACAGAACTTGATTTACAAATAGCCTGTGAGTTTGACAACTTACCGAGCCTTGAACAATTCGCCTTATGGGCTAACAAAGTACTCAGTCAATATCGCGACGAATCAGAGCTAACCATTGTTATTGCTGATGAAGAACAAAGCCAACAGCTAAATAATGATTACCGTGGTAAAAATAAGCCGACAAATGTTTTGTCGTTTGAATTTGAAGCACCACCGGGAATTGAACTCCCATTAGTAGGTGATTTAATCATTTGCCCAGCGATTGTTTTAGCCGAAGCAAATGAACAAGAAAAGACCTTTCATGACCACTTTGCCCATATGGTGATCCACGGATGCTTGCATTTACTTGGATTTGACCATATAAAGGATGAAGATGCGAATGAGATGGAAAGCATAGAAAAGCAATTACTTGCCGATCTAGGCATAGCAGACCCATATCGGGACGATATTTAAATTAACGGAGCAGATAGACGCAATGAGCGACGATAACTCGCAGACTAGCCAGGGTTCTTCTAGCAAGACCTGGTTGGGTAGAATTACCCAAATGTTGCAAGGGGAACCCCAGAATAGAGAAGAGCTGGTTGAAGTAATTGCCGATGCGCAAGAACGGGATGTCATTGATCCTGAAACCAAAGAGATGATTGAAGGTGTGCTTGGTGTATCTGAGCTTAAAGTGCGAGACATCATGATCCCGCGCTCACAAATGATCACCTTAGAAGTTGATGCACAGCTAGAGCAATTAATTCCGATGATGGTTGATTCAACGCATTCACGTTTTCCTGTGGTATGCGAAGACAAAGATCATGTAGAAGGTATTTTATTAGCAAAAGATTTATTGCCGTTAATATTAAATAAAGACGATCAATTACCCTCTTTACGCGATTACTTACGCCCAGCCGTTGTGGTGCCTGAAAGTAAACGCGTAGACACACTACTGAATGAATTTCGACAACAACGCTACCACATGGCTATTGTTATTGATGAATACGGCGGTGTATCAGGGCTCGTTACAATAGAAGATATCTTAGAAATCATCGTCGGCGAGATTGAAGACGAGCATGACGAAGAAGAAGAACAACAAGATATTCGCCAACTTGCCAAGCATGTATATGTAGTGCAAGCGCTAACACCTGTTGATGATTTTAACGAAAAGTTTAAAACAGGCTACAGCACACAAGAAGCCGACACAATTGGCGGCACTGTGTTGCATGCGTTTGGCCATATGCCAGGGCGCGGCGAAACCATCGAAATCGATGGCCTACAATTTAAAGTAACTAATGCAGATAACCGTCGGTTATTGCAACTACAAGTTACTGTACCTAAGGCTGAAGACAGCGACAGTGAAGACAATACTGACTAACTGCCTACATTTAGCTAAAGATAAAAAAGCATGGCTCGCACTGGTTGCGGGCCTCTTTTTAACTTTAAGCTACGCTCCATTCGGGATTTGGCCCCTGACCTTTGTTTGCCTAATTGTGGCAATTTACACTTCACATAACCAACAATACGGTAAAAAGCCCAGTAAACAAGCCGCTAAATATGGCTTTCTTTTTGGTCTAGGGTGGTTTGGTGCTGGCATAAGTTGGGTGCATGTCTCTATAGCCACATTCGGCGGTATGCCACTGGCAGCCTCAGTGCTGCTTATGGTGCTGTTATGTGCCTATCTAGCTATTTACCCAGCCCTTGCCTTTATGTTTGCTACACGCTTTGCTAGCGGCGCACATAGCTATGGGTTATTACTTATTAGCGGTTTTGCTGTAACAGAGTATTTACGTGGTGTGGTGCTAACTGGCTTTCCTTGGCTAAGCTTTGGCTATACACAAACCGATAGCCCGTTAAATTATTTAGCGCCCACGGTGGGTGAGTTTGGCCTAACATTAATCTGTATTGCCATTGCATTTTCATTTTACCAATTACTGTTCAATCGCAGTTTAAAGAGTACGATTGCAACGGCAGCCTTCATTGCCCTCATTTCACTGATTGGCAATATATTTCAAAGCCCTCACTATAACGATAAAACCATCAGCACATTACTCGTTCAGGGTAATATAAAGCAACATCTGCGCTTTGAACCCAGTGAATTTTGGACTACCATGAGTAAGTATCAAGACATGACTCGTCCTCACTGGAACGCTGACTTAGTCGTTTGGCCTGAAGCCGCGGTGCCTGAAATAGAAGCCCTTGCCGACAGCTTTTTAGCTGGCCTTGATAGCGCCGCCTCGTTTAACAACACCGCCCTTATTACCGGTATTGTCGACTACCAGCTTGATACCAAAACTATCTTCAATACCCTTATAGTGCTAGGTAATAAAGAACGTGGTGACGAGCACGGCCATTATCAATACTTAGGTAAAAACCGCTATCAAAAACACCAGTTGCTGCCGATTGGTGAGTTTGTGCCGTTTGAAGATATTCTGCGCCCTATCGCGCCTTTGTTTGATTTACCCATGTCCTCGTTCACCCGTGGCGATGAAGTACAAAACAATCTACGCGCCAACGGCCTAAATATTCTGCCTGCTATCTGCTACGAAATCGCCTTTGCTGATTTAGTGCGTGGTAATTACCACAACGAGTCTGATATTTTATTTACCGTAAGTAATGATGCCTGGTTTGGCGCCTCCCACGGCCCTCACCAACATATGCAAATTGCCCGTATGCGTGCCCTTGAATTACAACGCCCGCTTATTCGAGTAACAAACAACGGCATCAGCGGCGTGTACGATCCAATTAGTCAAACTCAAATCAGCATGCCACAGTTCAAGGCAGAAACCCTAAAAGTAAACGTTAAGCTTATTGAAGGTGATAGCATTTATAGTCGATATGGTAATTTGCCAGTGTGGATAGTAGTGGTGTTAATGGGTTTTGTGGGAGTAGTTATAAGATTAAAGCTTTAAACAAGGTGTAAAATTATCTTTATTGATAACTTTCACTTAGCCCAGCCAGCTTTGATGTAATTTCTCTTAACTAACGAAATTTTAACTTCTTAGTTTGCCGTTAGAGTATGTAATTAATTACATACTCTAAGAATCTATGAGCTTGTGCTAAGTGAGTACTATACTTCAGATAGTTAGCTAAATCTTGAAGTATAATTAAAGTGGTGGTACTTCTAAAACTAAATTAATTCCCCCATTTTAAATAACGCGAATTCACCTGGTTCCATTTTTTGCCAACGTTCATCGTTTGTTAAAGGGCGAGTTGCAATCACAGTAACCACATCGTTAGGTGTGGTTTCTTGTTGAAAATCAACCACCATATCGGCATCTATTAAAGTTGCTTTACCAAAGGGTGCGCGGCGGGTGATCCAATGTAAGTTATTGGTACAATACGCTAATACATACACCCCATCAGTAAGCAGCATGTTGAATACTCCCTTTTCTCGAAGTGTATGCGAAAGCTTTGCCGCATAACGAAATACGGATGCCATATTGGATGGGCGTTTTGGGTATTTTTCACGGATTTTATCGAGCAACCAACAAAAAGCCAACTCACTGTCAGTGTTACCGACAGGGCGATAATACTCAGGTTTTAAATCATGATAATTCGAAAGCTGACCATTATGAGCATAGGTAATTTCGCGCCCCCATAACTCACGGGTAAATGGGTGAGTATTTTCAAGACAGACACGACCCCGATTACCTTGGCGAATGTGGCTTATCACCGATACACTTTTTATTGGGTATGCTTTAACTAACTTGGCAATTTCAGACTGGCAGCTAGGCTCAGGATCTTTAAAAGTACGACAGCCCTTGCCTTCATAAAAGGTAATACCCCAACCATCTTTATGTGGGCCCGTGTTACCACCGCGCTCCAGTAAGCCCGAAAAACTAAAACAAATATCTGTCGGCACATTCGCCGACATGCCAAGCAACTCACACATAAAATAAATTAACCCTTAAACACAATGTTTATACAAACGAAGAACTGAGATCTAGGCTAGCATTGTTAAACATAAGCAACATCAAGGCAAGCTTATGTTAGCCGCTTATCCTATACTCTTTACGAACATGTGACTAAACTGACAGATAATCTCATTTAGCCTCTTGATAATTACCGATTCTAGCGCTACTCTAACGAAGGTGGTCTGACCTCTATTAAGGATTGAATACATGACACTCATATTTATACTTGGTTTAATCGTGTTGCTTAGCATCGCGAGTTACCACAGAGCGAGCTGGAACACAGCCCTTGGCGTTTCTATCGCAACCCTTGTTATCGGCACCTTTGCCGGTGCTTTTGGTGCAATTAGCTGGTTGATCTTTTTAATCATCGCTGTGCCACTGTCTGTTACTGGCATTCGCCAGCAATATATTATAAAACCAATTTTTGCTGCGTTTAAAAAAGTAACGCCTACCATGTCTGACACTGAGAAATCAGCTATTGATGCAGGTACTACGTGGTGGGAAGCCGATTTATTTTGCGGCCGCCCTGATTGGGAAAAACTACATCAGTATCCAATGCCTAAGCTCACCATTGAAGAGCAAGCATTTATTGATGGTCCGGTTGAAACTGTATGTAGTATGCTAGATGATTGGGAAGCCACTCACGAGCTAACTGATTTACCGCAAGATGTTTGGCAATATCTAAAAGATAATAAATTCTTTGCCATGATCATCAAAAAAGAATACGGCGGCTTACAGTTTTCTGCGTTTGCACAATCGTGTGTATTACAAAAGCTAACCAGTAAATCGACTTTGCTTTCGTCAATTGTGGGTGTACCTAACTCACTAGGTCCAGGCGAGTTACTACAGCACTACGGTACAGAAGATCAAAAAAATCATTATCTTCCTCGTTTAGCAAGCGGTGCAGAAATTCCATGTTTTGCCCTAACCTCTCCGGAAGCTGGTTCTGATGCCAGTGCAATTCCTGATTACGGCGTTGTATGTAAAGGTATGTGGGAAGGCGAAGAAGTTGTTGGTATAAGCTTAACCTGGAACAAACGTTACATTACGCTTGCGCCAGTAGCGACAGTACTTGGCCTGGCGTTTAAAATGCAAGATCCTGACGGCCTTTTAGGTGATACAAAAGATCTTGGTATTACCTGTGCGCTTATCCCTACGGATATGCCTGGTGTTGAAATTGGCCGTCGCCATTTCCCGCTTAATGTGCCGTTCCAAAATGGCCCAACTCGCGGTAAAGACATTTTTGTACCACTTGATTATATTATTGGTGGCCCAGAAATGGCCGGTCAAGGCTGGCGTATGCTGGTTGAATGTTTATCGGTTGGTCGTGCAATTACCCTGCCTTCAAACTCTGTTGGTGGCATTAAAACCATCGCCCTGGCCAGTGGTTCATACAGCCGCATTCGTCGCCAGTTCCGTTTGCCTATTGGTCAAATGGAAGGGGTTGAAGAGTCACTTGCAAAACTTGCCGGTTACGCTTACAGCTCAGATGCAGCAGTGAGCATGTCGACCGGCGCGGTAGATTTAGGTGAAAAACCATCGGTTGTTTCAGCGATTATTAAATATCACTTAACTGAGCAAATGCGTGATTCAACCATTCATGCAATGGATGTTCATGGCGGTAAAGGTATCATGCTTGGGCCAAATAACTACTTAGGCCGTGGCTACCAAGGTGCGCCGATTGCCATTACCGTTGAAGGCGCAAATATCCTAACCCGTAACATGATTATTTACGGTCAAGGAGCTATCCGTTGTCACCCATTCGTTTTAACTGAGTTAAACGCATGTTCAATTGAAGACCGTGAAGAAGCACTTGCGGTATTTGATAAAGCAC
Organism: Pseudoalteromonas sp. APC 3893; assembly: GCF_030408095.1. Taxonomy (NCBI): domain Bacteria; kingdom Pseudomonadati; phylum Pseudomonadota; class Gammaproteobacteria; order Alteromonadales; family Pseudoalteromonadaceae; genus Pseudoalteromonas; species Pseudoalteromonas sp. APC 3893. Next base: position 43,610 of record NZ_JASDCD010000017.1, on the reverse strand, counting down.
TAATGGGCCACATCGGCTTTACTATTTCTAATTTAGTACGTACTAAGTGGTTAGCATTTACTGGCGCACGTTTTGCAAGTACGCCTTATAAAGATGAAACAGCTGAGTTTTACCGTATCGCATCACGCTTTAGTGCCTCACTTGCGTTAATGTCAGATATTAGTATGGCTGTATTTGGTGGTTCATTAAAACGTAAAGAGCGTATCTCTGCACGTTTAGGTGATTTACTAAGCTACCTATACTTGGTGTCTGCTACGCTAAAACGCTATAACGACGAAGGCCGTAAAAAAGAAGACTTTGCGCTTGTTCAATGGAGCTGCCAAGATCACCTTTATCACTGCCAACGAGCGTTAGCCGATTTAATTAATAATATGCCATCGGCGCCGTTACGTGCAGCACTTAAGCTAATGTTATTCCCATTTGGTCGCCCGGTTCGTAAACCAACAGACAAACTGGAACATAAATTAGCACAGCTATTACAAGTTCCAAGTGAAACCCGTAACCGTCTTGCAAGCTATGTATACTTAACCAATGAACCACTTAACTTAGTGGGTCGTCAAGAGCAAACACTTAAAGACGTGCTAGCTGTTGAGCCATTATTTGATAAAGTATGCCGTGAAAAAGGCGTAAAACTGCCTTTCTTCCAGCTTGATAAAGTAGCACAAATGGGCCTTGATGCAGGTATTCTAACGCAAGCAGAAGCTGATAAGCTGGCTGATGTTGAAAAAGCCCGTTTAGATGTAATTAATGTTGACGACTTTGACCCAGCTGATTTATTAGCAGGTAAAGCCGCACGCAAAAGTGCAGATAACAAGGCTGATGCGGCTTAACTGATTAGCAGTTAATTACATTACAGCCAGTAACAAACCTGTTATAACCATCCAAACCAGCGCATAATGCGCTGGTTTTTTTTGTGCTAAGGTCTGTTGTAGTAAACACCAAACACCCCCTATTACTAGCAATAAGTTATTTGCGTGATTAAATAAAGCCCCAAAACCAACCAGTGCGAGTAATAAAACAATTAAGCTAGGAATAAATAAGCTAACAAAGAATGCTGTTTGCTTATTCTGCATTTTAAAAAATACACTATATTGTTGATGTAAATGACGACAATCAAATTGTAATGAACTACTAAACAGCACCACAAAGGCAAGTGATAAAATGCTGAATATAGCAGCTAAATCAGCGCGCTCTTGCAACAACACTTTGGATGCCATAAATACACACAGCAATAAAGCCCCTCGCCAAATCAGAGCCCAGCTATTATGTATAAAAAATAATAACCAAAAACCTGCAAGTGAACTCAACTTTACCTTTGCGGTAAAACTAAAAGGCACCATCAAGGTACTTAGGGCAAACAGCAGCATAAAACCACACTGATAAATCAGTGGATTAACATCTAGCGGTAACGTTACCCAGATTGCGGATAACAAAAAACCATAAACAAGCGCTATTGGCCTGTATAAACATAAAATGCCGATCACAAATTGTAATAGCAAAAACAGCAAGAAATGCGGCACTCTAAGCCACTGGCTCACACTAAGGTCAATCGCGATAAGGAGGCTCGCAATCAACCAGCCATTGCTTAACAGTAAAAGCTTAATATCCATCAAACCAAGCCAATACCGCTTTACCAATGTCTGTTGAAAGGCACGTTGAGCGGTGTTTTTTATTGCAGATTTCATTGCGCTTAACATGATACTTTGCAACAACAAATACAGCCAAGCCATCTGCGCACCATACTGCGGTGCATCGCTGCTATCGATAATTTTGCCCAGTCCTAAAAATAACAGTAAAATCATACCCAGCATGGCAGAGCCAAGTACCACTAGAAATAACAAACCAAAGTTTTTAAGCTGCAGCAATAATTGTGTGAGTTCAGTTTTGTAAGCCTGATACCGATAGCCCATAAAACAGCGATATTGCCCTATTGATTGTTTAAAATTTGCAATCATAAAGGCATACACTCAAAGCCATGCTCAATAAATGGCGCTGGTTCATGGCAGGTGATGATTATTTGACCTTCAGGCTTATCAATTAAATATTCATCAAGTAAATTTAGTAAATACTGAATACTGGTTTGATCAAGGGCTGCGCTGGGTTCATCTAATAGTAAATACGGTGCATCTCGCATAAGCGCTAAAATTAACTGGCATTTCTTTTGGTTACCTGATGACAGCGCATCAAAACGCGTATTTAAAAATTCATTAAAATTAAACCCATCTATTATTCTCGTGGGCCAACGACAATCCTGCGTATTCACGGATAAGTTAATAATTTGCTTTGCTGTTAGAAAATCTGGTAAAGCAATACAGTCTGAGGCTATAGCAACTTGCTTATGTGGTTCGGTTAATGCTTTCTTAGAAAATAAAATCTGCCCACTTTGACGCGTTTCAAGCTCTGCTAAGATCATTAATAACGTTGTTTTTCCTTGGCCATTAGGCGCTTCAATACATGTCTTAGGTGCTAAAAATTGCACGCTATAATCACTGTACAATATGTTTTCAGCAAACTGTTTATGTAACCCAATGACTTCTATCATAAATACTCACTTTTTCAATAAGTTATTATTATAACGAATACTTATCTAAAAACGATACACGCTTTGTAACACTTTATTGCTGTTCGCATATGCGAAGTACTTGCGTTTAAAAAACGTTCGGTTAACACTAAGAGTCTATAACTATAAACCAAGGAATGTATCTATGAAAAAAGCCCTCAAACTTGCCTGTATTACCTGTGCAGTATCGATTGCATTAACAGGTTGCAGTCAATCTAATAATTCAGCCTCTGCATCTGTGACAACTGCGCAAACACAACAAGTAAAAACTTATAACGCAAAAACTTTTTTTGATACTACATCTATCATGGGTAGTAGCTTTTCTCCTTCTGGCGATAAGGTTCTGGTCAGTAGCGATGAAAGTGGCATTTACAGCTTATATGAAGTCGATGTAAAAACCAGCAGTAAAAAGCGCTTAACTAACTTTGAAGACAGTACCTACCCTGTACGTTACTTCCCTAATGATGAGCGCGTTTTATTTACCAAAGATTCAGGCGGTAATGAGCGCTTTCATGTCTACGTGCGTGAACTTGACGGCACAATCAAAGATTTAACCCCGGGCGATGAAACGCGTGCCAGCTTTGCAGGCTTTACCAAAGACGGTAGCCAATTTTTTATCACCAGTAATCAGCGTGATGCCAAGTTTATGGACTTGTACCGCGTTGATAGTAAAACGTATCAAGTCACGCCTGTGTATCAAAATACCTTAGGTTTAAATGTGGGGGCAATCAGCCCTGATGGCCGTTATATTGCGCTATCTAAAAGCAATACTAATAAAGACAGTGATACATTTATTCTTGATACCTATAAAAAGACACTCAAGCCACAGTTAATTTCTAAACATGATACACCGGCTCAATATACGCCTGACACCTTCTCTGTAGACAGCAAATATTTATACTACTCTACAGACGCTAAAGGTGAGTTTTCGCAAGTTTGGCGCTATGACTTAGCCACAGGCGAACATAGCCCTGCATTAAAAGATGACTGGGATGTTAGTTTTATATACTTCTCTCACTCTGGTCGTTATCAAGTAAGTGGTGTTAATGCTGATGCCAGCACCAAAGTGACCGTCAAAGATACCAATACCGGTAAAGAAATCGCTATGCCTGAATTGCCAGCTGGAAATTTACGCGGTGTGAATTTCTCACGCGATGAGAAAAGCATGGCGTTTTACTTAAACTCAGACACTTCACCAAGCAATTTATTTGTCTGGCAAGTGGCTAGTAATGCAGCTAAACAACTTACAAATACATTAAGTAAGAACATAGATCAAAACGATTTAGTAGAGAGCACCATCGTGCGCTTTAAAAGTTTTGATGGTTTAGAGATCCCTGGTGTTTTATACAAACCAAAGCAAGCTAGTAACACAAATAAAGTGCCTGCTTTAGTGTGGGTGCATGGCGGTCCTGGTGGGCAAAGCCGCACAGGTTACAGTGCGATGCAACAGCATTTAGTTAATCATGGTTATGCCATTTTTGCGGTCAATAACCGTGGTAGCTCTGGCTATGGAAAAACCTTTTTCCATCTCGATGATAAGAAGCACGGCACTGACGACTTACAAGATATTGTTTACGGCAAAAAACACTTACAAAGTTTAGATTGGGTTGATGCCGATAAAATCGGTATTATGGGTGGAAGCTACGGCGGCTTTATGACCGCAGCAGCGCTTGCCTTTGAACCTGAAGAATTTAAAGTGGGCATCAATATTTTTGGTGTCACCAACTGGGTGAGAACACTAAACTCAATTCCACCTTGGTGGGAAAGCTTTAAAAAATCCCTGTACGATGAAATGGGCGACCCCGCCACCGATGGTGAGCGTCACCGTGCTATTTCACCATTATTCCATGCTAAAAACATCACTAAACCTCTAATGGTAATTCAAGGTGCTAACGATCCGCGGGTATTACAAGTTGAAAGCGATGAACTAGTTGCCGCAGTAAAAGCCAATGGTGTACCAGTAGAGTATGTATTGTTTGACGATGAAGGCCATGGTTTTAGCAAAAAAGAAAACCGTATTAGTGCCTCAAACGCGTATCTCAACTTTTTAGATACTTACTTAAAAGAGTTATTTGGCCCACAAAACTAAATAAAACGAGAAAGTAATAAATGGCCTGTGCTTGAATGAGAGTGCAGGCTTTTTTATGCCTACCTAAAGCTGATAGCTGATAGCTGATAGCTGATAGCTGATAGCGATTATGCTTTAATTTATTAACAAGGGAATTATTTATTTCTTGTTATTGAGGAAATAACAAGTGGCGGAGTGGACGGGACTCGAACCCGCGACCCCCGGCGTGACAGGCCGGTATTCTAACCAACTGAACTACCACTCCGCAGTGGTATGTGCATGGGGTAATGCACTTACTAATTTTATTCATGATATCAAGTGGCGGAGTGGACGGGACTCGAACCCGCGACCCCCGGCGTGACAGGCCGGTATTCTAACCAACTGAACTACCACTCCGCAAAGATATCATTATACTTGCTATTACTTAATTTGTTGGCGGAGTGGACGGGACTCGAACCCGCGACCCCCGGCGTGACAGGCCGGTATTCTAACCAACTGAACTACCACTCCAGCATACAAATTTTGTAATATAACAGTGTTTAAATAGTTGGCGGAGTGGACGGGACTCGAACCCGCGACCCCCGGCGTGACAGGCCGGTATTCTAACCAACTGAACTACCACTCCAGCGCATATTTAAACTGTTATTTTTCTTATTGGCGGAGTGGACGGGACTCGAACCCGCGACCCCCGGCGTGACAGGCCGGTATTCTAACCAACTGAACTACCACTCCATAATAAGAATATGTTTTACAACCATATGTTGTGTAAGTGTTGGCGGAGTGGACGGGACTCGAACCCGCGACCCCCGGCGTGACAGGCCGGTATTCTAACCAACTGAACTACCACTCCAGCATCTACTTACAAATTGTCGAAAATTGGCGGAGTGGACGGGACTCGAACCCGCGACCCCCGGCGTGACAGGCCGGTATTCTAACCAACTGAACTACCACTCCGCATTTTCGTTGCTGTCTGAGTCTCCCCTGACAGCGGCGTGAATAATACGAACCAACCCCTACTTCGTCAAGGGCTTTTTTGTTTTTTTACAGGTTTTTTAGTCATCTGACATCGAAAGGTTTAAAATTTCACCTGATTTATCACTTTTTGAGCCATTTTTACCAACTTCATTTTTTTCGCCTATAGTGGGCTCTTCATCAGCTGCTGTTTTTTTCTTCAAAAAAGGAATGCTGACTTTAGGGAATATTGGTTTTTTCTGAACAAATTTACGAATTGCCAGCCAACCAATTAATAGAACTATCAAATTCCCACCAATAATTAAGCTAATAAACACCATGGTCGACATAGACTCTGCTTCTCTAATTGCTCTGTCGATTTCTTTTTGCTCAGCTTCTGTAATTATTGGTTCTGGTAATTCTGGTACGGCTTCGATAGGACGTTCAATTTCAAATTTATAGGTAGGCAATGTCGCCATAAATTCTCGGTCATTAACATTAGTACCAAATACAGATAACTCAACACTGTAACGACCCCAATCATAATTTTTAATGAGTAACTCACGCGTCAGCAATTTACTGCCTTCTAAGTTAAACATCTGCTCTTCGTTATTAGGGTAATAAATTTTACCTTGTATCAGTACGGTTTCTGGCTTTACCACACTTGAGTCTAGAGTAATCGTTAATTTGTGTTCATGCGCATCATCTTGAGCAAGCGCTATGTCGTAACTAAATGGGGGTTCTTTTACTTCAAGCACATCTTGAACTACGGTACGTTTTAGTAAAGGAGTTTCGATGTATAACTCGGGTTGCCATTGGCCTGCGGGGAAAACAAGCTTAAATTCGCCTGTAAAAATGCCATCTTTTGGGCGCTCATCAAACCCTCGGCCATCGTCTTTAAACTGTGCAACATTATGAGTACCCGCCCCAAAGTTAGCATAATCACTGTTGTTAGTACTTATAAAGTCTACATGTAAACTAACAACATCTCTGAATAAGCCCACGTTAATCGGTTCGTTATCATTTAAAACTTGCCCTGTAATTTTGACAGTTTCACCACGAAAGAGTAACGGCGGCAGGGGTTCTACTTTTAAGTCAATATCACCAAGCACAACTATACGGCTATCAGGTAAGATACTGCCAACCACTTGCCATGGCCCTGCCATTGGTTCACGTATCGTGATCAAATCGTAACTTAGCTCGTCAAACCAATCTACGTTAGGTTCTTTAATCGCAGAGGTTGCGTAAAGCTTACTCCCGTTTGGCTGCACTAAAATAACGGCAGGAGAGCCGCGCTTACGAAAAAACAGCAACGTTATTTCATTTACTTTGTAATCGATTCGAAATCGATTATTTAATAGCGGTATTTCATTTTGTCCACTATCGCGTTTCAATAACGTTATTTTATTATCGCTATTTGCACTCAGAGCCAACGGCACAGTTAATGCCATTATTATTGCCAATAAAAATATTTTCATTGTGGGCCTTATTCGGCGCGCCATAAACATTGGCCGCCAGCATCTTGAACAATATCTAACCTTGCTTCATGCGCTACTTGCTCGTCATCTAACGCTTTTAAAACCATCAATGGAGCACGGTTTGGATCTAAACGACGAATTTCTTTTTGTTGCTGCTCACTACCCTGATCTTTATTTTGATTCAAGTTAAGCTTAACTTGGCCACCAGTCATGGCTAAGTAAACGTCTGCCAGTATTTCAGAATCCAGTAATGCGCCGTGTAACGTCCGCTTAGTGTTATCTACATCGTAACGGCGGCAAAGCGCATCAAGATTATTCTTTTGACCAGGATGCAAGTCACGCGCCATTTTAAGGGTGTCGAGAACTTGGCAGTATTCGTGAGTGTTCGGATATCCCTGATTAAGCAAGGCAAATTCATTGTCCATGTGGCCGACGTCAAACGGCGCGTTATGAATAACGAGCTCTGCGCCTTTGATGTAATCAAAAAACTCCTGCGCAATTTGATGATATAACGGTTTATCACGTAAAAACTCATTGGTAATACCGTGAACATCAATTGCTTCTTCTTCAATACTGCGTTGCGGATTAATATAAACGTGAAAATTATTGCCAGTTAATCTGCGGTTTATTAACTCCACACACCCGATTTCAATAATTCGGTGCCCTTGTTTAGGGTCGATGCCGGTGGTTTCTGTATCTAAAACTATTTGTCTACGCTGCATATCGAACTTAGCCTGATTCTGGTATCTTTCTATAATCACTTTATTGTACATAATATCAAGGTAAAACAGTGCAAAAAACCGTAGAGATTTATACCGATGGCTCATGTTTAGGTAATCCGGGCCCCGGCGGATATGGTATTTTCATGCTTTATAATGGTCATGAAAAAGAAATGAGCCAAGGTTATACCCTCACCACAAACAATCGCATGGAGATGTTAGCGGCCATAGTGGCGCTTGAAAGTCTTACTCGCCCGTGTGAAATCAACCTCACCACAGACAGCCAATATGTAAAGCAAGGCATTGAATCTTGGGTTGCAAACTGGAAAAAGCGCGGCTGGAAAACGTCAGCCAAAAAACCGGTTAAAAATGTCGACTTATGGAAACGCCTTGATGAAGCCTGCAATAGACACAAAATAACCTGGAAATGGGTAAAAGGTCACAGCGGTAACAAATACAACGAAATAGTCGATGATTTAGCCCGTGATGCCGCGGGCAGTAAAAACTTATTAGTCGATGAAGGCTACAAGCCAGAATAAAGCAATACTACATCAGCGGTGATTAATTCACCTCAAGCTATTTTACATTTAGGTTATATGATATAAGATTTAGTTATATCATATAATGGAGTTGTAAAATGCCTGTCTCGGTTAAGTCTTTTTTTCACCCACAGAGCGCTACGTTTAGTTACTTAGTTAGTTGTTTAAATACCGGTAGCGCTTTGCTGATTGACCCTCCCGCTGACTTTGACGCTCCTAGTGGCACTCTTAGCTTTGTAACTGCCGATGAAATTATTGAATTTATTACTGCCAATAAGCTGACTCTTGAGTGGTTGTTAGAGACCCACGCCCATGCTGATCATATTACCGCCGCAGGCTACATCAAACATAAACTTCACCCAAAGCACCCATGTAAACTCGGCACCGGTGCCAACATCACCCAAGTACAAGATTATTTTAGTAATTTATATCAGATTGATATGCCTTGTGATGGTCGCCCTTTTGATGAGTTGTTTGATGATAAAAGCCACTACCCATTTGGTGATAGCCAATTTAGTGTATTAACAACGCCTGGCCATACACCTGATAGTGTGTGTTATTTAATTGCAGACAACGTATTTGTTGGCGATACATTCTTTATGCCTGACAGTGGCACTGCCCGCTGTGACTTTCCTGGCGGCAGCGCAAAACAACTATATATATCTTTACAGAAAATTTTAGCCCTGCCCGATCAAACAGTCATGTGGATGTGTCATGATTATCAGCCCAACGGGCGTAAGCTTGCTAATAAAACAACGGTGGGTGAGCAACGTTTAACTAATGTGCACTTACAAAGCTCTGAGCAAGAGTACATCCATGCCAGAGAATGCCGTGACGCGACATTAAATGTACCTAAATTATTACACCCTGCTATACAAATGAATATACGCGCAGGAGAATTACCTAAAGGGTCTGCACCTAAATTAACTATTCCGCTGACGGTGCTGCTTTGATGTTTGTCGCAGCCCAGCTCCTTTAACCGGCGCAAATTGCGGCCTTGCATGCCACTTTGGTTTAATGGGGGTTAATGGAGCTACGCGTTTACGTGCAACTAACATATATACACTGCCCATGGGTTTTAAATATTGCTTAGCAAAACGTCGCCATGGCGCAAAACGTGACAACCTGTTGCCACGCGCTAAAGAAGAATAAATAAATCGCTCATCGCCGATAATTTCAAAGCCGAGTAAGTTAAGCCAATCCTTCACGCGCGCTGGGGTAAAGAAACGCCCCGTCCATGGCAATTTTTGACCACTAAATGGCAGCAATTGAGCCAAGCCACATAAACTAAACGGGTTAAACCCGGTGATCACAATATATCCACCAGGGATCAATGTACGGTGTGCTTCTCGCAAAATATGATGAGGGTCTGAATGATATTCTAAACAGTGGCTTAGAATACAAGCATCAACGCTGTGTTCATAAAACGGCAGCTCATCAATATCTGCAATAACTCCTGTAAACGGGCCTGATTCGGCCACACACACTTGATGTTTAATCGTGCTCGCACTGGTTTTAAGCTCACCACTGAGATTACCCAATTTGAGCATGTGATAACCGAACATTCGCGGTAACCACTTCGCCATCTTACGTTCAATATCGCAACGTAAATAGTCACCATGAGGAAACTCATGCCACGACAGTGGTTTAGGTCCTTCTTGAAAACTAAGGGCTGGTTTCATTTGCTGAGCTCGTTATACTATTAATATCGTCACTTTATAGAGCAATGTTACATGGTGCAAGTCAAAGCAATTAAAGCCTTTTCTGATAACTACATTTGGTGCATCACAGATAGCCAAAGCCAATTAGCCTGGGTTGTTGACCCGGGTCAAGCAGAGCCTGTACTCAACCATTTAAATGATGCTGATTTAACACTGGCGGGGATACTAATCACCCATCACCATTACGATCACACTGATGGCGTGGCCAATTTATGCAAAGCCTTCCCTGGTATCATGGTATATGGCCCAAGCAATAGTCCATTTAAAGGGATAAAAAACACGCTAAATGAAGGCGATAACGTTACAGTATTTGACACTGAGTTTGCCATCATCCATACCCCTGGCCATACTTTAGACCACATTTGTTATTTAAACCCTGCCCTGGCATTTACTGGTGACACACTATTTAGTGGTGGCTGCGGGCGCCTGTTTGAAGGCAGTGCCGAGCAAATGCAGCACTCTTTTGATAAACTAAAGAAGCTGCCAAATGCGTGTAAGATATATTGCACTCATGAATACACACAAGCAAATTTAGCGTTTGCCTTAGCGGTTGAACCTAGCAACGCGGATTTAATTGAATATGCTCAATGGGTAGATGCGAAACGCAGCAATGATGAAATTACATTACCTAGCACTATCGCTTTAGAGAAAAAGATAAACCCTTTCATGCGCAGTGATATCTCGGGTATTAGTCAAAATATCCCAACTGAATATCAGTATAAATCAAAAAACATATTACAAAATAATGAACCTTGGCAAAACTTTGCGGGTCTTAGAACCTGGAAAGACCACTTCTAAAACTATAACCTCATAGTTATCATATGATTATGGGGTATAAATGCTTAGCGTTGCAGTTTTTAGATGGTCATACAGTGGCAATGTTAGCTCATAACGGGTAGTATTCGCCGAGTTTTTTACCTGATGTATTTGGTATTTATGAAAAAATCTCCCCTCGTTTTAAGCTTGGCATTGGTGCTAAGTGGTTGTCAAACCTTGACTTCAACACAATCCGATAACGCAAGTGAGCAGCTAATTGTCAATCAAACCGCGCAGCAATTAGAAGGTGCGAGCCCTAGCGATATCAATAATGCATTAATGATCAATGCACAATACCTGCAGGTAAACGAACTTGATGACGCTCCCCCTATTTTTGATGATGTATGGGAGCGAATTCGCTACCAATTATCAATTGAGGTGCCGCAAAACCGCCCGGTTGTGACTGAACGTAACTATTATGCACGCCACCAAAGCTACTTAGATCGAGTGTCAAAACGCGCTGAGCCGTACTTGCACTTTATTGTTGAAGAAGTTGAAAAACGTGAAATGCCGATTGAGATTGCGCTACTTCCTATTGTAGAAAGCGCATTTGACCCGTTTGGTTATTCACATCGCAGTGCGTCGGGTATTTGGCAGTTTATGCCGCAAACAGGCGAACGCTTCGACTTAAAACAAAATTGGTGGTACGACGGCCGCCGCGATATTGTGCAATCTACACGTGCTGCCCTTGATTACCTTTCATATTTACACAAAACTCTTGAAGGCGACTGGTTAAACGCCATTGCAGCTTACAACTCCGGCGAAGGTCGCTTGTTACGCGCAATAAAAAAGAATCGTAAAAAGCAGTTACCAACAGATTTTTGGTCTCTTGATTTACCAAAAGAAACCACGGCTTATGTACCGCGTTTATTAGCCTTATCAGATTTGCTAAAACGTCAGGAAGAGTTTGGTCTTACTTGGAACCCAATCATAAACGCGCAGGTTGTAGAAGCCGTAGATGTTGGATCACAAATCGATTTAGCCTTGGCCGCTGATATGGCACAAATTAGCCTTACCGAGCTATACCGATTAAACCCAGGGTTTAATCGTTGGGCAACCGATCCAAATGGACCACACTTTTTACTTATTCCGTCGGATAAAGTTGACAGCTTCCAACAACAATTAGCTAAAACAGATATTAAAGATCGCTTGCGTTGGCAACAATATAAAGTAGCCAGCGGCGACAGCTTGTCAGTAATTGCTAAAAAGTTCTCAACCAGTACCAGCGCAATTAAATCACTTAATAAATTGAAATCAAATACGATACGTGTCGGTCAACAATTGCTCGTCCCCTTGAGTGATGGTGCAATAAATAGTGAACATTTACCTAAGCAAATGCGTATGGCTGCTAATAAGAATAGCCAAAAGAAACTATCGCACACAGTTAAAAGTGGCGACACCCTATGGGATATTAGCCGCGAATATGATGTCACGATCAATGAATTAGCAAAGTGGAATAAGCTAAAAAAGAGCAGTGTGTTACGTTTGGGTCAAAAACTCACGGTTTATAAATCAAGTAACAATACACAAACGGCTCTAGTTAGCACCAACCGAACCATTACCTATAAAGTTCGCCGTGGTGACTCGCTAGCACGTATTGCCTCTAAGTTTAACTTATCAGTGAACGATATTATTAAGTGGAACAAACTAGCTGGACAAAAGTACTTACAGCCTGGGCAAAAGCTGAAACTTAAAGTGGATGTAAAAAGCACTTAGTAAAGTAAGCTAAAACATAGCTAGTAAAAAGAGCGCTTATGCGCTCTATTTTATTTACTCCGGAAGCTTTGTTAACCACAGCTTTAGCCAAGGCTCTGTGACGGGCCAAGGTTCAAAGTCTTCGCAGGCATCTATTTCTAGACGATGGCCAATTGGCTTGGCCTGTAAATCACGAAACAGCTCATCAAAGCTTCGCCCTGCGCCGCAAAAAGTGTCGCCATAACTTCTGTCTCCCATAGCCACAATGCCGTAAGGTTTACCTGCAAGCATAGGGAACTGACTGTTAAGCTGGCTATAGAGCGGCGCTAAATTATCTGGTATCTCACCTTGCCCAGTGGTTGAGGTAATTACCAATATATGACTCGCTGACTTTACATCATCTAACGTGGGTGTGATGATCAGCTTTGCTTGATGGTTTGACTGCTCAATCAATTCAATCACGTCGTCACTTAAGCGTTCTGCTCCACCATAAACACTGCCGACAAATATACTTATCGTTGCCATTAATAATCCTTTTCTTGGTTTGGCCAGCCGAGTTGCTGACAAATGCTCAGCATTGCTTCACCCAGTGGCGCTTTTATTTTTACAGCTTGCTTTGTATAAGGGTGCACAAAGTTAAGCTCAGTTGCAAATAACATTAACCGACGCAATGTAAAGTGCTCCCGAAAAAACTGGTTATGCTGATTATCGCCATGATTAACATCACCAATAATCGGTAATGATAGATGCTTCAAGTGCCTGCGTATTTGGTGCTTTCGCCCAGTTTTAGGAAAACACTCAACCAATGAATAACGCACAGTTGGATATTTACCTATTGGAATTGGCAACGCCGCTTGGTGCAAACAATTAAACTGTGTTTGCGCTTGCTGAGGGGCTTTGTCCTGATCAGCAAATTTATCGGCAATTTTATCAAGCTCTTCTTTTAGCGGTTTATCTAAAAATACTGACTCTGGCGCAAAGCCACGTACTAAAGCTAAATAACGTTTGCTTATTTGGTTATCAATAAACAGCTGGTTTATATCACGAGCAGCTTCTGAGCTAAGGGCAAATAGCAATACACCTGAGGTTGGCCTGTCTAATCGATGAACAGGAAAAACATGTTGGCCAATCTGATCGCGCAGCATTTGCATCGCAAATTGTGTTTCGTGTTTATCTAAAAAAGAACGGTGAACAAGTAATCCTGACGGTTTATTTATCGCGACGTAATTTTCATCTTTATACAAAATCTCTAGTTCACCAAACTCTATTGGGTCAGGACGTTCACTCATTGTGGTTTCCAAAAGCAGTATCAAATTTATTCAGTAATGCAGTCACTTCTGTGCCACCTGATTTGTTAGCAAGCATAAGCTCACCCATTGGAGCAATAGCAAAGTTTCTCGGCAGGGGCTGTTGATTGGCAACAAGTGCAGCCATTTTTTCAATAAACACAAATTGCAGCCATTGCTCAAACGCCATCGTATCATGACAAAAAGGCGTAGTTGAAAGTAACGCTTTGGCATCAATCGGCTCATTTTGCCAAAGTTGATGCTGCTTCAGTAATGATTCAAGTTGCGCTAAATAGCTCTGAATTAGTTGGTGCATATATCGTTTATACCGGGTTGTCTATATCAATGAAAGTTACATCAAAACCATGCTCTTGTGATAATAGCTCACCAAGGGCCTTGACCCCATAACGCTCTGTGGCGTGATGCCCAGCTGCAAAAAAGTCGATACCTAGCTCACGAGAGCTATGAATGGTTTGCTCTGATGCCTCCCCTGTTAAATAAGCATCCACACCTTGGCTTGCTGCTAAATCTATATAGCCTTGCCCACCACCCGTACACCAGGCAATGGTTTCAATTGGTTCATCACGAACCAAACTTGTTAACGGCTCACGGTTAAGGACTTGGGCTATTTTTTTCGCAAACTGCTCACCCATCATCGGAGTTTTTAAACGCCCTTTTACAGCCACGCTATTATTAACGGGCTCAAGACCTGTTTCCCACTGCATATCTAACAGCTCTGCTAGTTGCGCGTTATTGCCGATAACGGGGTGAACATCAAGGGGTAAATGATAAGCAAACAAATTGATGTTATGTGCTAATAACGCACCAATGCGGCGCTTTTTCATCCCTGTGATGGGTTGTGATTCACCTTTCCAAAAATAGCCATGGTGCACCAAAATTGTATCCGCACCATGTGCAATTGCGGCATCAATGAGTGCTTGGCTTGCAGTAACCCCCGTCACAATCTTTTTAATCTGCTCCTGCCCTTCAACTTGTAGCCCGTTTGGGCAAAAATCTTTAATTGAATCAGGTTTTAAGATCTCATTTAATAATTGGTTAAATTCTCTACGCTGCATAATACTTTGCCACCTCTGCATTAGATTTTGTGCAAATTTTGGCGCTTATAGCAGCAAAATGAAAGGAAAATCGCAAAAAATTGAAAAGTTCGTCAAAACTAGGTATAAATGTGTATTCTTTATCTGTGTTTACAACGTATAGGGTCTCTGATGAGCAAACTAGACAAAACAGAAGTGTTAAATGCCTTTGAAGCAGCATATGAAGCAGCCAATGGCAAGAAACCTGAAATCACTACAAAACCTGGTTGGTACAGCATCGACGGCGGTAAAAATTTACGCCTTGCAGATGTAGCTGAGTTAACTGAGCAGTTAACATCTGGTAAAACAGCTGAGCAACCTGCTGCAAAAGCGCCAGCTAAAAAAACTAAAACTAAAACTGCCGCGCCAGCAAAATCAGCTGAGAAAAAAGCACCCTTTGCTGTTGTAACAGCTAACGAAGACGGCTATACAGCCGAAGAGTTATGGATTGTTTACCTAGCTGAAAAAGATCACGACTGCCGCCTACCACGCGGTGTTGTGTAACTTAAAGTAATACACTTTAAAATAAAAAAACCGCTGTTAAGCGGTTTTTTTGTGCCTAAATAAATATTCTTTTAGCAGCCACTGAGATAAATAGCCACATAAAACGATGAATATCGTTCCTAGTAATACTGGCGTAATTAAAAACACCCAATTTTGCCCCGTTACCATTATCAAAATAGGATTTGCTCCCGCAGCAGGATGAACAGTGTTCGTTAACATCATCATGCTAATAGCAAGCCCTGTAGCCATTGCTATGCTAGCTGTATCTACACCGATATAATTAACAAAAATAACCCCTATTAATGCGGTTAAAAAGTGCCCTCCAATTACGTTTTTAGCCTTAGCCAAAGGACTTGATGGTACGCCAAATACTAATACGGCAGTAGCACCAAAAGGGGCCATTAGCCAAACGCCATAATTCCCTAAACTATCTAAAAAAACCAACACACTTAAAGTTATCGCTGAAAATACTCCAGCACTGATCGCTTTTAGTACACCGTTACTCATGACCAACTCCAATAAGTAGACCGATTTGTCTATCTGGATATAGTAGACAAATCGGTCTACTCATGTCAAGCTTACTTTTTTAAAGGAGCCGATATGGATAAACGCACGCAAATTGTAAACACCGCTTTAGCGCTTTTTTACAAGAAAGGCATTCATGCTGTAGGCATCAATGAAGTAATACAGGCTGCTAAGGTCGCTAAAAAGACGTTGTATAATCACTTTAGTAGTAAAGATGAACTCATATGTGCATGTTTAGTAGCACGCGATGAGCGTTTTAACAGGTGGCTAAAATCACAATTTATTTATACTAAAACACCATTTGATGTAGCTGACGCACTCTTTAATGCATTATCGCGTTGGATCAACAATCAAGTAGATGAGCTTGGGGATTTTAATGGCTGCTTTTTTATAAATACGGCAGCTGAATTTCCACTGGATACGCACCCTATTGCTCAATTGTGTGCTGAGCATAAACAGACTGTACTTAAAATTATTTATGATGCGCTTACACTTACACCGCAATTTAAAGAAACCCCTTCAGAGGCAGAGCAATTAAGTAAATTACTTATGACATTAAAAGAGGGAATGATTTGCCAAGCAAGAGTCAGCAAAGAGCCACAAACATTGCTGCTTGATAAAACTATATTAAAAAAGCTTATTTCTTAAAGGGTATGCCCAAAAAGTAAAAAAGCGGCTAATGCCGCTTTTAGTCATAATCACCTATTCGGTGTTTTGTTTTTTACTTCTTTTCAAAGTAAAGTTTATCACGTTGTTTTTGGCCTACTTCATTCATAGTGGCTGCGTTAAATAAACGGCCATTGATCATGGTGTAGTCAACTTTGTCAGTATCACGAATGTTCTCAAGTGGGTTACCATCAATCACGACTAAATCGGCAAGTTTACCTACCTCAAGTGAACCAATATTTTTATCAAGGCCAATGTATTTAGCAGGATCGAGTGTCGCGGCGCGTAGCGCTTCGAGTGGCGTCATGCCGCCTTGTGCAAACATCCAAATTTCCCAGTGAGCAGCTAAACCTTCACGTTGTCCATGCGCACCTAGGTTCACTAATACACCTAAGTCTTGTAGCTCTTTAGCTACGCGAGCATTATTAAAGTGATTATAGTGATGATCGGGCGCTTTAACGCGGCGCATAGATCGCGGCAACAATTGGTTTTTCGGCACAAATTTACTTAAACGCGGATGATTCCACACATCAGTTTTATCATACCAATAGTTTTCACCCCAAATACCACCGTAAGCAACACCTAGAGTCGGTGTATATCCAACGTCACTTTGCGACCAAAGCTGTTTAATATCATCATAAATATTCGCCACTGGAATTGAATGCTCAATCCCTGTGTGGCCATCCACAACCATGGTTAAGTTATGCTGTAATAATGAGCCACCTTCTGGCACCACCATCATTTCAAGTTCACGGCCCGCTTCAATAACTTGCTGACGTTGTTCACGTCGTGGTTGATTGTATGATTTAACACTAAACGCACCCGCTTTCTTTAAGCGCTCTAAATGAAATTTAGCATCATCTAACGAATCAATATGCGAGGTGTATCCTGGCATGTTTGCACCATATAAAATGGTACCCGTTGAGAAAATACGCGGCCCCACAATAGTGCCTGCTTTTTGCATTTCACTGGCGGCAAAAATTTCGGAAGTGTCATTCGATGGATCGTGAATCGTTGTCACACCTAACGATAGTCCAGCTAGGTTTTTCCAATTTTGCTCAGGAATGATTTCGTTACTACCTTGAGAGCCATGCGCATGAGCATCCACAATACCTGGCATAATCGTTTTACCTGCCACGTTAACAACTTCAGCACCTTTAGGAATCGTTACGCTATCTGCACTACCAAGTGCTTTGATGTGTTTGCCATCAGTGATCAGTACGCCGTTTTCGATGACTTTATCACCCTGCATAGTGATAATACGCGCACCGGTTAGCGCAAACATACCTTTAGGCTCTGCCATTTTTTTGCTAAAGCTGATGTTATCGCCGCTTTTTACTTTAAAATCGGCATTTTCAGCTTGGTTAATATCAAAAATACCCGCCAAGCTAGCATGATAAAGCTCTGGGCCTAAAGTCCAATAAAGTTTATCGCTGTTTGCGCTCCAGCTAATATTTTCACCGGCCCGCACAGATAGCTGCTCGATGGGGAACTGACTGTCTTTCGGGCCGATATTTATGCTTTTACCATTTTCAACAAGCGGCGTTACAAACACTTTAAAGCGCTCTGCAAACGCTAAGTATTTGCCATTTGGCGATACTCTAAATTCAGTCGCATGTTGCGATTCATAAAGTTTTTGTACTTTCTTCGAATCAAGCTCAACTGCACTTAAACTTGGTTTTGGCCACGGACTCATCACAAAAATGCGGTCACTGGTCGCGCCAAACTGCGGCTGATAGCCACTTTTTGTAATTAACTCAGGCTCACCGCCTTTGCTACTCACTGCGTAAATGCCAGGATGCAATGACCAATCCGGATTCAAAATGCCGCCGCCTGACGCTTTGCGATAAACAACGGTTTTACCGTCAGGGCTAAATGTTGGTTCAACATATTTTCCCGGCTGTTCTGTTATTGTGTCGCCGCGACCGCTTCGTGCTGATACCACACGAACACTGCCTTGCTCGTTGTCATCCCAGGTGACATAAACAATTTTTTTACCATCACGAGAAAACTGTGGAAACAATTCAAAATGATCATCTTGGCGTGTTAAACGCTTAATTTTCCCTGACTCTAAATCACGTTTATAAATATGCCCAAGCGCCTCAAAAATAGCGGTTTCACCATCAGGCGAGACTTGCACATTACGCAGCATTTTTACGTCAAATTCATCACTATCAATATTTTGTGTAAAACGCACTGCGGTTTGAATTTTTTTATTGGTTTCGACATTAAAAGCAATGTTTTCGACTGACTTATCTTCAACATCAAGCTTGTTAATTTTACCGCCTGCCCAGAATATTAATTCGTCGTTATCTGGTGTCCACGCGATAGTAGGATAAACGCCATGAATCGCCCACGTTTCTTGCATATCACGTTCAAGCTTGTCGTACAGTTTAGTGTGTTTACCTGAGGTTAAGTCATAAACGTATAAACTGGTTTGAAAGTCATCACGCTTAATGTACGCTAGCTTTTTACCATCCGGTGACGGTGTTGGCCTAATTGCGCCCCCCATACCTTCAATAATGGTTTCAATCTCACCTGTTTG
This sequence comes from Pseudoalteromonas sp. APC 3893, assembly GCF_030408095.1. NCBI lineage: Bacteria > Pseudomonadati > Pseudomonadota > Gammaproteobacteria > Alteromonadales > Pseudoalteromonadaceae > Pseudoalteromonas > Pseudoalteromonas sp. APC 3893. Next base: position 24,443 of record NZ_JASDCD010000017.1, on the reverse strand, counting down.
ACGGTCAAAGCGTTTTATTTTGTAAATGCCGGCAACAGAATCTTTTGAGTAATGGAAAGTTTTACCTGGTGTTGCATCGTGAGAAAAATAAACATAACGACCATCAGGTGAAAACATCGGTTCACCTAAATCTTTTTGGTCATCAGCTCGCTTTGTTAACTGAACACCTTTACCGCCGGCTTTATGGTAAAGCCACACTTCACCAGCACCTAACGAGCGTGTTGCGGTAAAGTGCTTACGCGCCACAATATAATCGCCATCAGGGCTCCAAGCAGGGCTATTTAGTAATCTAAAGGTTTCGTCGGTAACAGCGGTTTGATTTTCACCATCCACGTCCATAACCCAAATATTGTCACCGCCACCTTGATCCGACGTAAACGCAATACGTTTACCGTCAGGGCTAAAGCGGGGTTGCATTTGCCATGCAATGTCTGATGTCAGTTGTGTCGCTTTGCCACCGTTGATGGGCATAGTGTAAATATCACCAAGCAAATCAAACACAATGGTTTCACCATCAGGACTCACATCAACGTTCATCCATGTACCTTGACTTACATTAATCGTCGCATCAACAAACTGACCTTGTGGCGAATCTACTTGCCATTTTTTATCATCTGCATTATCTGCAGCATGCACATTTGAATAAAGTGCTAACGATACTGATACAGCCAATGCTGTTTGCAGTAGTTTTTTCATCGAATTCTCGCTTGTTTTTGTTGTTTATTAATATGATTGCAACAAAAAGCACAGCAAGTTACCAGCAATATCTGATAAAGCGTCTTAAATTGGCGGTTAATGCCATTTAATTGGATCAAACTGGTAATAGTTCACCAGCATAGTGTAAATCTCAGGGTCGTAATGGCGCAGTTCGCTAGGCTTTTCTAAAAATGTTTCGGTGATCACCGCAAAAAACTCAGCCTCGTTGGTTGCGCCATAACTATGAATAACATGAGGCATACTATAGGCTACATGAGTTTTAAGTTGATTGAATGCACGGCTAAACACCCTGGCCCATTCTTTATAATCAGCCGCTTTTTTTAGTAACGGCGTACCCGTTGTTTTACCCGTTTCTTGATCAAGTTGATGTGCAAATTCATGAAACACCAAGTTATGGCCATCACTTGGTAAGCGGTTTCCTTCAAGTACATCATGCCAACTGAGAACCAGAGTACCGCCAGGCCAAGACTCACCTTGGCGCACTGTATTGTGATAGCTCACTAAACCTGCATTATCACGAGAGGTTTGTGGGGCATAATAGGCGCTTGGGTATAATAAGATTTCTCTAACATTCTTATATAAAGGCCAAGGTTTATTTAGCACAAGCACGCAAGCATCCGCTGCAACAATCAGCTTCATGGCATCGTTAAGCTTTAGACCATCGCAGCCAATAAAGCGCTTTTCATTTAAAAACCAAACGATGTGACGCTCAAGTTTAGCGCGTTCAGCATCTGTCATTTTTTGATAAATTGGCATATAACGCAGCAGTAAAGATTTTTGCTGTTCATTAAGGCGGTACTTTTGGTATTTTTTTTGCCAAAGCTGATTTTGAATATCAGGCCAGCGCCAATAAAAAACCACAAACGCTATTAACGCAAGAATCAATAAACCATTTACCATTAGCAGGCTCGCTGAGAAAAGACTAAGTTATTAATATGACCACCGAAGTCATATTTCAATCTTTTACTATAAATTTAACAGGGAGCTGATTGAGGCTGAGTTACTTCAACTCGATTCCGCCCATTGTTTTTTGCTTTATATAAAGCTTGGTCTGCTTGCACTAATAACCGATCATATTCATCCACCAAGCTTGAATCTGCGATGCCAAAGCTCACCGTCACTTTAAGCCCCATGGCAATAGATGAGAAATCATAATTCTCTATATCGAGCCTTAATTGCTCACAAATTTCAACTGCTTGCATAGCCGTTTTGTTTGGTAGAAGTAAAGTAAATTCTTCACCTCCCCAACGTGAGACTTGGTTTGCATTATCATGACAGCATTGTTGCAAGATAGTAGCGATCACACATATCACTTTATCTCCCACAATATGAGACCAATTATCGTTAATACGTTTAAAGTGATCTATATCAATAATTGCAATGCTAAGTGGTTGGCCTGATTGCTTAATATTGTCAAAATTTTCAGCTAACCAATTATCAAATGCACGTCGATTTGGCATTCCGGTTAATTGATCATGACTTGCCTGATGAGCAAATGCATCGGTTTGCTGTTGTAAATCTCGAGTTTGCTGCTTCACGCGTAGCTTTAACTCTTTTTCAATTTTTTTATAGTGATATAAGCGGTATTTATAAAGCCCAAAGAACAGCAAAATCAATGAGAAAAATACCATTAATTTAAAACTTAGTTTTTGCCAGAAAAATGACTGAATAACAAAATCCAACGCTTTATGGTTTTCTTGCCATTGTCCATTAGGGTAGCCTGCTCTGACCATAAAAGTGTATTTACCGGGCGCCAAATTTGTATACTCGGTGATATTGAGTTGCTGTCGGTCGACCCATTTATCATTATAACCTAACAACTTGGTTTGAAACTTTATCCGCTGGGGCATTATAAAACTAAGCCCAGCGTAGTGAAATGAAATACGATCAGAACCAGGCGGTAATAATACTGCTTCATCTTTTGTTATAAGTGGTGTGTTTTTACCATCGACGAGAATACTTTCTATCACTGTAGGTAATTTAAGTTGCGACGCTCGTTTTAATCGCTCTGGTAATGCAGTAGCTGCACCTTGCGCCGTAGCAAACCAAATACTGCCATCCTTATGCAGTACAGCGGCAGGGTTAGAGCCCCCATTTGCCTGAGCACTAAGCATGCCATCGCCTTCATCGTACATTTGATAATGTAAGGCATTAGCTTTATGCTGTGAGTTGCTTAATAATTCATTAACTTGATGCTGATTGACTTGAATGATTCCACGATTACTTGAAAGCCAAAAAGAATCCCCCTGCGCAACAATCTGAAAAAGTTTATCAACAGGTAAACCTTGCTCTCTTCCTAGCATTGCAACATCACCTGTATCAATGTTAAATCGAATAAGGCCGCGGTCAGTCGCCATCCACATGTATTCATTTTGAGAGTAAAAGCCAAACGCGTATTCAGCATTAAATTTACGAGGGAAAAGCTGACCTTTAAACTTACCTAAAGTGTCATTAAACATTGCGACCCCGACCCCAGTACCAACCCAAACGTTACCTTTTGAGTCAAGCTCCAGCGCCATGATAAAATCACCAGGGAGTCCTTGCTTTGTTGTAAACTGTGTTAGTGAACCATCGACTTCTATACGTGTCAGACCTGTCGCAGTGCCAAGCCACAAGCGCTGTTGATTATCAAACAGTAACGCTCTGACTTCATTACTTGCCAGACCTGAATCACGATTAATAACAGTATGAATCTGACCATTTAAAACCCGCATTACACCCGCAGTATAAGTCCCTAACCAAACACCACCGCTGTTATCTTCGGCTAAACTTAATACTGACAAAGGTTTGTCACTATCAACGAGCGAAAATGATTCAATATGATCATTATGCATTCTATTTAAGCCAGTACTGCCGCCCAGCCAAATACTGCCATCGGAGTGCGACATAACCGTTCGTATATAATCTGAGCCTAAGCCTCGCTTTTTAGTCCACGATGAAAAAGGCGCTTCTCTTAGTCTGTATAGCCCACCATTTGTACCAACCCAGATACTGTTTTCTCTATCTTGTAACAGAGAAAGAGTACGATTGCCAGGCAGACCTGCTTTTGCATCAAGATGCTCAAGGCCAAAACCACTCAACCTAAAAACACCGTTATTGATAGTACCAAACCACAGATCATTATGATCATCTTCTAATAAACTAGAAATTGATTCATCATTGAGCTGTTGATGAACAGGAGTAAACTTACCATTACTTAATTTCCATGCCCCTCTTTCACCACCCACTATAAGTTGCCCTTGACGTGTCAGTAGTAAGGTATAAATAGGATCACTTGGCAAACCCATATCAGCAGTAATCAAGCGCGCTTTTTTATTTTCTATTTTATATAAACCATCACTGGTTGCAGCCCAAACAACCCCATTGAGGTCTTGAATTAACCGATAAGCACTTAAATTAATTAATATATGAGTTTCAATATCCGAGTCAGCCGCGCGATACACTAAGCCTTTTCCCTCAAGGGCTAGCCAAAGTTCGTTAGTATTGGTTTTTAAAAGATGATTGACCATGGCCTCAGCTTGAGGTTTGGTATGCCATTGCCCATGTTGTAAATGACTTACGCCACCGCGAGCACCAACAATATATAAACTTCCATCCCCTTGAGCAGATAAACTACGTAAACCAGAATCTGGCAGACCAGGAATTTCAGAGCGGGTAAATAACTTAAATTCACGGCCATTATACCTTGCAAGCCCTTCCCAGGTCGCAACCCAAATATAACCATCATTGGTTTGAGCTAAACTATTTATACTATTGTGAGGTAAGCCCGAACGAGTGTTCCATGTTTCAGAAAAGTAATCATTTAAAGGAAGGCGCGCCTGATCATTTGCAAAGCACACAGATTGAATCATTAAAAACAGAAATACACTTATACGTAGCATTATATTGAACGCCTTCCCAACTACTAATTAATGATTTAGCTATAAAAAAATTAATTAAATAATGATTTAGACTTAATTTTTGTCATTATTATTGACTGCTTAGTAAGCATACTAGCATAGTATTAATTTCAATTTCATTAACAAGCTATTTATATAAGTAATTATTTTTTGCAGTAAGCCTTAATGCACTCTGTGTAGCAATCAACAAACCTGGCAACATGTAGTCCATCCATCAAAGCATGATGTACGTCAATGGAGAGTGGTATTTTTCCGGTCTCAGCATTGTATTTACCAAAGACTAATTTAGGAATACCTAAGCTTGTACCTTGGTGGTGCGCATGGGAAAAACTAGTAAAGTCCAACCAAGGTAATACAGAGATATGAATTAAATCAGCTTGGCCTTCTGTTTTAGCAAAAGCTGAAGAAAATAACGACTGCTGCTTAGTTGACTCACTCACTTGATGAGCATGTTTAGCAAACGTTGAAAAGTCATCATAGGCGTTAAAGTAACTAAATCTAAAGGTGTCATCTGCCGCCAGCTCTACAACACTGGCTCGCGTGCTTTGGAGTTGTATAGGCTTATCATCAACAATGCGCAACTGCATCGGCTGATACTGATGGCAGGCACGTAGTGCTAAAAATATATAGCTTTGAAAAAATGAATGCTGGTGAGATTTACAATATTGATATAACTGCTGTACATCTAATTGAATGCAAACATTAAAGTATGGTTGGGTAAAGCTTTTAAAAAGCTCAAAATGTTGAGCCCGTGGCCAGTTATTTAAATCAATAGGAGTCATTATAATTTTTGTGAACGGTAAAACTAAAGTGTAGCTTGATTCTATAAAGCTATAAAGAAAAAGGCGCGCATCCGCACGCCTTCATAAGCAAAAATACGTTTAAAATTTGCTAGAGTACTTAAAGACCGTTAGCAATGATCTCTTGTGCGAGTTCATCAGCAATAAGATGTGTAGATTTTTGTTCTTTTTCGCTACGAGCAAAAATTTCCGTCAAGGTCGTAAAAATACCTTCAACATGTTTATTAGATGCCTCTTCAGAATAACCTTCTGGTGCAGTTTCATAATAAACATTAATAATGCCACCAGCGTTAATTACATAATCTGGCGCATATAAAATACCTTTTTCACGAATAATCTCACCATGACGAGACTCTGCTAACTGATTGTTTGCACACCCTGCAATGATTGTCGCTTTAAAACGCGGGATAGTATTATCATTAACGGTTGCGCCTAGTGCACACGGTGCATATACATCAACGTCTAAGTCATAGATATCATCAATGCCCACGGCAGTTGCAGAAAAATCATTCACTACTCTATCAATTGCAGCTTGATTTATGTCAGTCACAAACAACTTTGCACCCGCTTCATGTAAATGTTTACACAAACCGTAAGCAACCGCGCCTAAACCTTGCACGGCCACTTTAACGCCGCTTAAATCTTGATGCCCACGTTGATGCTGTAACGCCGCTTTAATACCTAAAAACGTACCATAAGCAGTAAAAGGAGATGGGTTACCACTTTTACCTTCAAGGCCAAGTACATAATTAGTTTCTTTATGCATAATAGCTACATCAGCGCAGGTGATGTTTACATCTTCAGCAGAATAGTAACTACCATTTAAACGCTCTAATTGACGACCAAAGGCACGAAATAGTTGTTCTGATTTAATTTCTTTTGCATTACCAATGATCACCGACTTCCCCCCACCAAACGGCAGGCGTGCAACGGCATTTTTATAAGTCATACCTTTTGATAAACGCAATGCATCTACTATCGCATCATCATCGTTGGCATAATCCCACATTCTACAGCCACCAACAGCAGGCCCTAAGTTAGTATTATGTACCGCAATGATTGCACGTAAGCCTGATTCTTTATCTGAACAAAAAACCACTTGTTCGTGGTTATCAAAGTCAACTTGATTAAACACAGCCACTTTATCTTACTCCGAAATTTATTACCCGTGAGAGGGTATGAGCGCTGAAATTGCCAAGACTTTATCACTTCAAATTGCGCCTGACCACTATATGAGATGATAAAACCAAGCAAAATACTTACACATCATAAAGAAATCACAAAAGCAGACTTTAAAGAAGGCTTAATTCAAAATTAAAACCAAATACAAATTAATTATGCAAAACAAGTGAACTGAGTAACTATCACGTTTACGTACACGTAAGGTAACTATTGAGTGTAAAGTAAATATTACAATCTAAAAATCGCTTATATAGCTTTAAATATAGTGGCTTGAGGAGATTATGAGGGTTTTAAATCAACTGGTAAGAGCTGTTTGCGGTATTCAACAGTGTTGAATACCGCATCAGTAAATAGCAACTTATTTTAATTTGCTATCTAACTCAGCTATTTTTGCTTTCCAAATTGCAGGGCCTTGCGTATGCGCGTTGGCGCCTTCGCTATCTACAGCCACGGTTACTGGCATATCTTCTACTTCAAATTCATAGATGGCTTCCATCCCTAAATCTTCAAATGCCACAACGCGTGCTTTTTTAATTGCTTTAGACACTAAATAAGCAGCGCCACCAACAGCCATTAAGTAAACAGACTTGTTGTTTTTAATCGACTCTACCGTCGCTGGACCGCGCTCAGCTTTACCTATCATGCCCACAATGCCCGTTTTCTCTAGCATCATATCGGTAAATTTATCCATACGAGTAGCAGTTGTAGGACCAGCCGGACCAACCGCTTCGTCGCCTACGGCATCAACAGGACCTACGTAATAAATAAATTTATTATCAAAGTCCACACCCTCTGGTAAGCCTTCACCTGAGTTGATCATATCTTGCAGGCGTTTATGCGCAGCATCACGACCAGTTAAGATAGTGCCCGAAAGTAATACTGTTTCGCCCATCTTCCATTCTTGAGTATCTTCTTTGGTTAGGGTGTTTAAATCAACACGACGAGTGCCCTCACCTACTTCGAACGTTACTTCTGGCCAATCTTCAAGTTTTGGCGCTTTTAAATCAGCAGGGCCTGAACCATCAAGGGTAAAATGCACGTGACGTGTTGCTGCACAGTTAGGGATCATAACCACAGGTTTAGACGCAGCATGAGTCGGCGCAGTTTTAATTTTTACATCAACTACTGTAGTTAAACCACCTAAGCCTTGTGCACCAATACCTAATTTATTCGCACGCTCAAAAATGTCTAAACGCATTTTTTCTTCGGTTGTTTCTGCGCCGCGCTCAATTAGCTCGTGAATATCAACCGGATCCATTAGTGATTCTTTAGCAAGTACCGCTGCTTTTTCTGCAGTACCACCAATACCTATACCTAGCATGCCCGGCGGACACCAGCCAGCACCCATTGTTGGTAATGTTTTTTCAACCCATGCAGCCACATCATCCGATGGGTTAAGCATAACCATTTTAGTTTTATTTTCAGAGCCACCACCTTTTGCAGCAACCATTACTTCAATTTCGCCACCCGGTACTAAATCGATGTGTACAACAGACGGGGTATTGTCTTTGGTGTTTTTACGTGTGCCAGCAGGATCGGCAACAATTGATGCGCGTAACGGGTTATCTGGATTTAAGTAAGCACGACGAGTACCTTCGTCAACCATTTGCTGTACCGTTAAGTCTGTTTTATCCCATTTAACATCCATACCTACTTTTACAAAACACGTGATGATACCTGTGTCTTGGCAAAGCGGGCGTTTACCTTCAGCTGACATGCGAGAGTTAATTAGAATTTGTGCAATGGCATCTTTAGCAGCTTTACTTTGCTCTTTGTTATACGCTTTTTCGAGTGCTTGAACAAAATCAAGTGGGTGATAAAACGAAATATATTGTAAAGCGTCTTCAATGCTATCAATGAAGTCTTGCTGACGGATAGTACTCATAGGGGTTCCTTAAGTTACTTTTACGTATTATACACGTAACATAAATCAAACCGGTGACGGTGGTTTGTAACGCAATAGGCAACTAAACGCTGCCAAAAAAATTTAACTTATGATACCCTCCCAGCCCGTTTCGAGCCAGTTTTTCAGGGTAAAAAATAGATGATAAAACAACATAAAACCTGCATTCAATTAGACATATCGCTCAATTGTGCCGAGGTTTTTAGCTATTTTTGTGATTTACCTTATGCCGTACTCCTAGATTCTGCCAATAGTGAACATGAAAATAGCCGCTTTGATATCATCGCTATCGCGCCATTAATGCGCTTAGAAGTGAAAAACAATCAGGTGTTTGTGGATGATCAATTAACTGAGCAAAGTTGTTTTACCGTATTGCAAACTCAGTTAAATAAACTTAATGACACTAAAGCCCACCCTGAGCTGCCATTTAACGGAGGTTGGCTTGGCTATTTTGGTTATGATTTTGGCCGTGTAATTGAAAAACTGCCTGAAAATGCAATTAATGATATTGATATGCCACAACTAGCAGTCGGTCTATACCCTGATGCACTCATCTACGACAAACAACAAAGCACATGGTTTTATATCGCTCAACCAAATACAGATAGACTAGCGCTTTATTTGTCGGCCTTAGACGATACAGCCAAACAGCGCCCCCCTTTTGAAATAACACAAAGGTGGTCATCTAACATGAGCAAAGCGCAATACACCGATAAGTTTGCGCAAATCCAAGCCTATTTAAAAAGCGGTGACTGCTACCAAATAAACCTCGCTCAGCGTTTTAGCGCACAATATAAAGGCAGCGCTTGGCAAGCATATTGTACTTTGCGAGAAGCGAATAAAGCCCCATTTTCAAGTTTTATCAATCACCCCGATGGCGCTATTTTATCAATCTCGCCAGAACGCTTTATTGCCATTAATGACGGACAAATTCAAACAAAACCAATCAAGGGCACTTTGCCCCGCTGCGCCGATGAATCAGCTGATCAACAACAAGCAATTCGGTTACAACGCTCAAATAAAGACCGTGCCGAAAATGTCATGATCGTTGATTTATTACGTAATGATTTAGGTAAAGTCGCAAAGCCTGGCACTGTAAGCGTCCCTTCGCTGTTTGCCATTGAGAGCTTTCCTGCAGTGCATCATTTAGTCAGCACTGTGACGGCCCAATTAGCTGAGGGTAAAACTGCTGTTGATCAACTTCATGCTGCGTTTCCTGGCGGCTCAATTACCGGCGCACCTAAAATTCGCGCAATGGAAATAATTGAAGAACTCGAACCCCACCGCCGCAGTATTTACTGTGGCTCAATTGGCTATTTAAGTGCCTGTGGCAACATGGATACCAGTATTACTATTCGTACCTTGGTCTGCCATAAGCAACATATTTACTGTTGGGCAGGCGGCGGCATAGTAGCTGATTCACAAGCTGACTTGGAATACCAAGAAACATACGATAAAGTAAATAAAATACTCCCATTACTGAAGTAAAATACCGTGAACAGCCAACAAATACTGGCCCGTTTTCAGCTGAGTGTTGCTGCCAATTCACAGCCTTTAATTACGCACCCACAAAAAACACGCCGTGCCAGTGCTGTTATGTTGCCTTTAATCGACATAAATAACAGCGCACATATTTTACTGTGTAAACGCCCTCATTATTTAAAACACCACCCTGGGGAGATCTGTTTACCTGGTGGAAAGCGAGAATTAAACGACAAAAATTTACGCGATACCGCACTACGTGAATTATATGAAGAGCTTAATATTAACAGCACTCATGTTAATGTAATTGGGCAACTTTCTGAGTATGCAACGTTAACCGGGTTCACTATCACGCCATTTGTTGGAGTATTAAACCCACATACGCAATGGCTTGAAGATCCTAATGAGGTCGCAGCAAGCTTTTTAATTCCAATTAGCGCATTAATTAACACTGACAACTGGCAACCTATACCTTTTCAACGTTTTGGCAAAACGCTCACCCTTGAAGGGTTTTCAACTTCACATGGCCTGCTGTGGGGCGCAACTGCCAGCATTATAAAAAACTTTACAAATCAGCTAGCCATACCAGTTTAAATCTGTGCTACAAAAGGTTACAAGTACTGCATTACACGTTATTATGTGCGACCGTTCAAAGACAGCAGTCGTGCTGAGTAAAAAGTAGAGTAAAGTATATGATCAGTGCATTCGATATGTTTAGTATTGGCATTGGGCCGTCGTCGTCTCACACCGTCGGACCTATGCGCGCTTCGCGTTTATTTGTTAACGAATTACAACAACAAAACCTGTTAACCGATGTCACGAGCGTCAAAGTAGAGTTATACGGTTCACTGGGTCAAACAGGCATTGGCCATGGCTCGGGTAAAGCCGTTATTTTAGGCTTAGCAGGGTACGATCCTGAGACTATCGACGCCGATTTAGTCGATGATATTCTTGCTACCATTGAAAACGAACAGGTTATTTACCTTAATAAAACTCACAAAGCTAAATTTCCCAAGCAAGGTGCCATTGTTTTTCATCGCCGGAAAACACTACCTAAACACTCTAATGCAATGGAAATTATTGCTTACAAAGAATCTCAGCCTGTATACAGCAAAGTGTACTACTCGATTGGTGGCGGCTTTATCGTTACAGACGAAGAGTTTGATAACGAAAAACAAGCAGCGTTGGATATTCGCGAGCAAAACCCAGCCCCTTACCCGTTTGAAACAGCCAAAGATCTGCTCGAAATGTGTAAAGAGTCGGGTTATAGCGTTTCAACACTGATGATGAAAAATGAAAAAACACTTCGTAAAGAAGATGATATAAAAGACGAATTATTTAATATTTGGCAAGTTATGAAAGCCTGTATTGAGCGTGGTATGCGTACTGAAGGTATATTACCCGGTGGTTTAAAAGTAAAACGCCGTGCGCCTAGCCTGCATTTAAAGCTCAATATTGAAGTAAATAACGACCCACTACGTGCAATGGATTGGGTGGATTTATTTGCCCTTGCGGTTAATGAAGAAAACGCCGCTGGTGGTCGTGTAGTCACTGCGCCAACTAATGGCGCGGCAGGTATTTTACCTGCCGTACTGATGTATTATCATACATTCATAAAAGAAGTAGATCGCGACATTGCAACCCGTTACCTACTCACTGCTGCAGCCATTGGTATTTTGTATAAAAAGAATGCTTCAATTTCAGGTGCTGAAGTAGGTTGCCAAGGCGAAGTAGGCGTAGCTTGCTCTATGGCCGCAGGCGCACTAACTGAAATTGTCGGCGGTAACGTAGTACACGTTGAAAATGCAGCTGAAATCGGCATGGAGCATAACCTAGGCCTAACATGCGACCCGGTTGGTGGACTCGTGCAAGTACCTTGTATTGAGCGAAACGCCATGGGAGCGATTAAAGCAATTAACGCATCTCGTCTTGCTATTCGTGGTAGTGGTGAACAAAAAGTATCTTTGGATAAAGTAATCAAAACCATGCTTGATACCGGTAATGACATGAAAACAAAATACAAAGAAACCGCCCGTGGCGGTTTAGCTGTAAATATTATTGAGTGTTAAATTTAAGCCATTAAAAAAGCCGCAATTTGCGGCTTTTTTATAGCAATAAATACGTTACTTTACAGGTAACTCAATATCTTCAAACAATTTATCAACGTCTTCTTGGTTACGTAATAAGCTTGCTCGCTCTACTCGCTCTTTAGTTAAGTGCGGTGCAAAACGTTCAATAAAGTCATACATATAACTACGTAAGAAGCTGCCTTTTCTAAAGCCTATTTTGGTAGTACTGGCTTCAAATAAATGGCTCGCATCGATACACACTAAATCTGTATCAGAGATTTGATCAATTGCCATTGACGCAACCACACCCACACCTAACCCCAAGCGCACATAGGTTTTAATGACATCTGCATCAGTTGCAGTAAATACGATATGCGGCTCTAAACCTTGCGCATTAAATGCTTTATCAAGCTCAGAACGTCCAGTAAAACCAAACACATAAGTAATTAATGGATATTGTGCAATATCTGCAACGCTTAACGAATTTGCTTTTTTAGCAAGCGGATGATCTTTCGAAACCACAATACTGCGATTCCAGTGATAACACGGCAACATCACCAAGTCCGAATATAAATGTAATGCTTCTGTGGCTATGGCAAAATCAGCATCCCCGCGGGCTGCCGCATCAGATATTTGCTGTGGAGTGCCTTGGTGCATATGCAATGATACTGCCGGGTACTTTTTCATAAAGCCTTGAATTACACTTGGCAACGCATAACGTGCTTGCGTATGAGTAGTCGCAATATTTAACTTACCTTGGTCAGGAAGTGTATGCTCATTCGCAACCGCTTTAATCCCTTCAACTTTTGATAAGATCTCGCGAGAGATATTAATTATCTCGTTTCCCGCGCTGGTCACATGCGTTAAGTGCTTACCACTTCGACCAAAAATTTGTACACCCAACTCATCTTCTAACATGCGCACTTGCTTTGAAATACCAGGCTGAGAAGTAAATAAGCTCTCAGCAGTTGCTGACACATTTAGTTTATGATTTTGGACTTCGACGATGTATCTGAGTTGTTGTAATTTCATAGCTACATTTTTAGTGTTGTTATACTGCTTATTTATAAATGTTGAAGCACGCCAAGCCAAGTTTTATTTCTAATATTTAGAATAAAAAGACTAAACCGACCATTATTTATAAGATTATTGTCCTTAGGCTAGCACAAACGCTCGATATGAGGTAGCCATCTTTTTACAAGATAAGCTGACGAAAAAGCAAAAAATGCATTTTTATAGTTATAAATAATGAGAAAGACATTTTTATTTGTCATAAGCCGCGCAAAACTACCCTGTTAGCATATATTTAATGTAAGATAAAAATTATTAGCTTATAAAACCAGAGACCTAAACCATGATCGTTTCTATTATTATTATGTTGATAGTTGCACTTATTGTTATTGCCTTATGGGTAAGTGCGGTACAACAACATAAAGAGAAACAAGAAACTGAGCGCCGAAAAGAACTCACAAAGCAAAAAAAGATCATAGAAGAATCTGAAGATATATTGCTCAATAGCGCCAATATCCCAATGTCAGAAAACGCCTACCGCGTAATTCAACGCCGTATATATGATGCACTTACAGCTATGGTGCAATTATCACCGACCTCAAAAGAGCTAAAAAACCGCTTAAATGAAGCCAAAACACGTATGTCAGACCCTGTAGATGCCAGTAACTCAGAAAACCTCGCATTACCTGATGGTGATAAACAATTAATCACGCTTATCCAAGGAATTAAAAAATTAAGAGCGGTTTTACGTTCAGAGCATGGCAAAGGTAAAGTAGATAGCCAAGTATTCGTAGCAGAAGATAAACGCCTAGAAAAACTACAACTTAAAATAAATATCGAAAGCCAAATTAAACGAGGTATATCAGCACGCTCGGCAAATATGGTGGGCTCTGCTCGTCAATACTTTGAAAAAGCCTACGCCACTGTGTCGGCTGTCGCTTATAGTGATGATTACATCAATTCAAAAAAACAAGAACTCGAAGGTTATTTAGAAGCAATTAGCACAGAACTAAAAGCATCCAATGCTACGGCTTTAAAGAAGAAAACGGAACAAGAGCAAGACGACTTAGATGTACTTTTTGCACCAAAGAAAAAGTGGTAACTCACTTTTTCTTTGGTTGTATTTAAACTACGATAAAAACGCAAATTTGACGACAAACATCGCCGTTAAAATCCACACACTAATACTCACTTCGTCACGCTTACCACATAACACTTTTACCGCCGTGTATGAAATAAAACCTAATGCAATACCATGCGCGATTGAAAACGTTAATGGTGTCATCAGCAATACCACACTTACTGGTATAGCGTCTGTCATATCATCCCAATTTACAAACTTTAAATTTTGCAGCATTAGTACCGCGACATATAAGATTGCTCCAGCGGTCGCATAGGCTGGCACCATTTGCGCAAGCGGTGCAAAAAACATCATTAATAAAAAGCAAATACCCACTACTACAGCCGTTAACCCTGTTCGTCCTCCAACAGATACACCAGCAACAGATTCAATATAAGAGGTAGTTGTTGAAGTTCCCAGCATTGACCCTGCAATTGTCGCTGTGCTATCAGCGCTAAGCGCACGACCTAAACGAGGCATATTCCCTTTTTCGTCCGCAAGCCCTGCCTTTTGCGTTACAGCGACGAGCGTGCCCGAGGTATCAAATAAATCAACAAACAAAAACGCAAAGATCACACTAAGCATAGAAAGCTCAAACGCAGCAGCAAAATCTAACTGCATAAACGTAGGTGCTATTGAAGGCGGCATTGACACCACACCTTGGTATTGTACTAAGCCTAAACCAAGTGCAATTAAGGTAACGGCTAAAATGCTTATTAACACACCACTTTTAAAGTCACGATACAGTAATGCAGCAATAACAAAAAAGCTAAAAATAGCTAAAAGCGGACCGGCTGCAGTAATATCACCCAACTGAACCAATGTTGCAGGACTCGCCACAATAATACCTGCATTTTTAAGCGCTATTAACGCTAAGAACGCGCCAATCCCGGTAGCAATTGCTTGTTTTAGCACTAAAGGAATCGCATTGATTATCCACTCCCTGACCTTAAACAAACTTAAAAACAGGAAGATACAGCCAGACATAAACACCGCACCTAATGCTGCTTGCCACGTATAACCCATACCTAAAACAACACCGTAGGTAAAAAAGGCATTTAGCCCCATCCCCGGAGCAAGCGCTAACGGATAGTTAGCCCAAAAGCCCATAATAAAACAACCAATGGCCGCTGCTATACACGTTGCTACAAATGCCGCGCCTTGATCCATTCCGGCCTCAGCTAACATGGCAGGGTTTACAAAAACAATATAAACCATAGTAATAAAAGTCGTTAATCCCGCAATACACTCCCGGCGAACGGTCGAATCATGGGCTTTGATCTTGAATAACGCATCAAGCATAATAAAATTTCAGCTAACAAATGAATAATTGCGTAATTTTACCATAGATTTAACGAATAACAGGACAAATTACCTTGTATTAGACTAAACTTATGCAGT
Source organism: Pseudoalteromonas sp. APC 3893 (assembly GCF_030408095.1). Classification (NCBI taxonomy): domain Bacteria; kingdom Pseudomonadati; phylum Pseudomonadota; class Gammaproteobacteria; order Alteromonadales; family Pseudoalteromonadaceae; genus Pseudoalteromonas; species Pseudoalteromonas sp. APC 3893. Next base: position 8,859 of record NZ_JASDCD010000017.1, on the reverse strand, counting down.
GAATGAAAACAATAACATGCGTGGTATTATGACAGATACATCTCCAAGTGGGCTGGACCTAGAGCAACAACTAGATAATGTTTTATCCTTTATTACTCAACCGAGTAATACGGTACAAAAAGAAGGTAAAGCGGATACCCCCGAAAATGTTGTTACCAAAGCACTGTACTACTTAAAAAACGACCAGCCTCCCCTAGCAGCAAAATGGATGAGACTTGCCGCAATGGCGGGTAACCATCGCGCACAATTTTATTTAGGTCTGTTTTTTATAAAAGGTCAAGGCGTACCACAAAGTGTATTTCATGGCGCTGTTTGGTTTAGCCTTGCAAGTAGCCAAGGGTATGAACCTGCTACAACAGCGTTAACTGATTTGAGAAAACACCTGACAACAAAGCGCTTTCAAGATGCAAAATGTTATGCGGCAACACTGTATGAACAAATTCACCAACAACAATTTAATCACTTAATCCCGCCAGCTCCTTAATATGGGCTTAACCAATAAAAAATAAAGCACTGATATTTAATAGGATTATATATTTCCGTTCATTTAAAACAAAAAAGTTGATTAAAAAATAGCAAAAAGCACTTGCGCAAAATAACTGTATAAACTACTGTATACACATACTGTATAAACAACCAGTGAGTGAAAGTTATGTTACAGCCAATTACCGTAAGAACTGTTAAAAGTTACCAACAAGATAATCAAAGTGCAGCAGTTAATTTAATTCAAATTGAAGATGAGATATCTGCAACTTTTGAATTATTAAAAGTGCTTCACCATTACAACAGTCAAAATGCGTGGACCCTTTTAATTGCACCTGACCATGTACCAAGTAAAGCATTGCTAGACTCTTGCTCAATTGATACCTCAAAGCTTTTAGTGATCAGACAAAAACACTTGGTAAATTTAGAGTATGTATTAAATTCTGCACTTCATAACGGTAACTTTGCCGCAGTCATCACATGGACTGATATAGTAAAAGATAACCAGCTTGCTGATTTATCAATCAACTTAGAGCATACTAGTGCAAAATTATATTGTTTTACCAAAACGAAGCAGCCAAGTGAGTTAGCATTAGCACAGTAAGCTGTTAAAATATCGTTTTATCTAACAAGTAAAACATAATGACCTCACTCACGCAAAACCTTTGCTTGTGTAATAGTAAACTGAGTTATGCTGACTGCTGTGAACAGCTACATGCGGGCTCAGCACAGGCAACAACGCCAGAGCAGCTTATGTGCTCACGTTACGTTGCTTATGCTCTTAAAAATGCCGAGTACGTTTACCAAACATACGCAAGGGAAAAACAACCAGAAAACCCTATTAAAGAAATAGCTGATTTTGCTAATAGTTGCCGTTTCAGTAACCTAGATGTAATGGCGGCTGAACACAATGATCAAACAGGGGTCGTTGAATTTTGCGTAAGCTATTTCTATCAAAACTTATATTGCCAGTTGCACGAAAAGTCACGCTTTGTAAAAGAAGGTGGCCTATGGCGCTACTTAGATGGTGATATATTTCCCACTACTGATATTAAAGTCGGTCGTAACGATGAATGCCCATGTGGCAGTGGTAAAAAATATAAAAAGTGTCATGTAAGCTTTTAGCCACAAACTCGCACTGCGCTAACTTATGAATTAAACTTTTCTTATATCCATAGGTTAAGATAAATAAGACAAGTATGAAACTGGGAACGTGTTAAGAGCGGGGAGCAATTAGTGCTAGGCACACCTAAAGCGGTTACAGCGGGTAAACTGATTTATGATTGGTATATAAAACATGGTTGCACAGCTACCATTATTGTTATTTGTAACTCACTTCAAAAACAATTAATAAAAGATATTTTAAAAGCACCGCCGCTGTTTTTGCTGATATTGAACAATCTACACAATGGCTAGAGCAAAATGACCATGAGGCTCGCCTTGTGCAAACTGGTTAACCGATTCGATACACACTAAACCTAACCTGCTAGCAACGAACGTTTATTAGCGACCTTAGCAATAATTACTGTATAGTAAAGTGAAGCTATGACAACGAATGTGAACCATGAAAGAGTGTAACCAATGTGGTAAATGCTGTATCAAATATGGTGGCGGCGACCTTAATGCGACCCAAGAAGAAATTGATTTATGGGAACTCTTCAATCCAGACATTTTTGCATTCGTTAAAAATAATCAAATATGGCATGATCCGCAATCAGGTGAAAAACTCACACAATGCCCATTTCTCGAGATAGCACCAAAAAGTGACCCACACGCCACAACTAAATACACCTGCAGCATCTACTTAGACAGGCCTGAAGATTGCCAACACTATCCTAGCCTAATAACCGAAATGGTTACTGATGAATGTGAAATGATCGAAACCAGCGATTTGCAGAATTATAAAAAAGCACAAAACAAACTTGATATCCTCATGCTGGATAGCCGTCCTAAGCGTTGAGGGTAATGCAAAATGTCTTATAACGTTATGTAAGACAAACTTACACGTCAATATCTAGCCTATTGCAAGTAAATTCAACGTAGTTAGCACTAAAAATTGCAGCTTAAAAAGATTTATTATCCAGAATTTATCGGGTTAAGTACTACATTGTAAAAAACGCTCCAAAGTGGAGCGTTTAAAATCATTTTACCAGTTAGTCAAAAACAAACTTAAGCAGATAATGCCGTAGGGGGATTTTGCGTTACCAATGTTTTTTTCATACTACCTTCTTGCTCTAGGCGAATATGCCAACTAAACGCTTCTTCAAGTAAATGAGGCGTATGCCCGCCACGCGCACAAGCGCGCTCATAGTAATCTAACATCGCTTCACGATAATCTGGGTGTACACAATGCTTAATAACTTGTACAGCACGCTCACGCGGTGCTAAGCCACGTAAATCAGCTAAGCCTTGCTCGGTTACTAAAATATCAACATCGTGTTCGTTATGATCAACATGGCTCGCCATAGGCACGACGCTTGAAATAGCACCATCTTTAGCAATCGATTTAGTAACAAATATAGCTAAATGTGCATTACGAGCAAAATCACCAGAGCCGCCAATACCATTCATCATTCGTGTGCCACACACATGTGTTGAATTTACGTTGCCATATATATCAAATTCAAGCGCAGTATTTATAGCAATGATCCCTAAACGACGCACTATTTCAGGATGGTTTGAAACTTCTTGAGGGCGTAACACTAGCTTGTCTTTGTATTGTTCTAAATTATTAAATACTTGCGCGTTACAGCGCTCAGACAACACAATCGAGCTGCCCGATGCAAAACTAAGCTTACCTGCGTCAATAAGGTCAAATGTCGAATCTTGTAATACCTCTGAATACATTGTTAGGTCTTTAAAGTCAGAATCAAGTAGACCCATCATTACTGCGTTCGCAATGTTACCAATACCAGCTTGCAATGGACCTAAATTAGCTGGTAATTTATTTTGAGATACTTCATCTTGAAAAAATTTAACTAAATGGCGCGCAATTGAGGCGGTATCTTCATCAGGGTCGGTAACCGTAGAAAACGAGTCGCTTTGGTTAGTAAAAACAATACCAACAATTTTTGCAGGATCGATAGGAATAGCAGTACTACCAATTCTATCATCTACTTTAACTAACGGCATTGGCTGGCGAGTAGGACGATAGGAAGGAATGTATATATCGTGCAAACCTTCAAGGTTAGGGTTATGCAGCATATTAATTTCAACAATTACTTGCTTAGCAAAGATAGCAAAACTCGCTGAATTGCCTACTGATGTTGTCGGTACAATATGCCCTTCTTCGGTAATAGCAACGGCTTCAATAACAGCTACATCAGGCATGGTTAATTGATGGTTTCGTAGATGTTCAACCGTTTCAGATAAATGCTGATCAATAAACATAACATCACCATTATTAATCGCTTTGCGCAAAGTGTTATCTACTTGAAAAGGCATACGACGGGCTAAAATGCCCGCTTCTGTCAGTAATTTATCTAAATCATTACCTAAAGATGCGCCAGTCATTAAATTTATTTTTATTGGATTTTTTTTGACTTGCTCTATTAATGCTCTAGGTACTGCTTTAGCTTCCCCAGCACGAGTAAAGCCGCTCATCCCTACAGTCATTCCATCTTTAATAAATTGGCTTGCTTGTTCTGCCTGCATTACCTTGTCATGCAGGTTACTATTGCGAATACGTTCCAAGTTCATTTTAAGCCCCTTTTTAAATTTTACATTATTCTAATCCTAACTTCGCACTACACAATCTATACTTAAGTCGTATTTACTGTTCAAAGAAATAAACTTGTTCAAATGAGAGGTTAACCTACGTCCTGTTAATGTAAAAAAGTATATTTAGATGTAAAACTAACAAAAGGAATTAACATTGCTTGAATTCAAGGTTTAGTGCCATTGAGAGATATTTGGGACAATATTCATTACAGGAGATGCACCACCCATTGCACTTTATATTCATAAAAAGCGCATAATGGGTGATGTAGAGACTGGAGGTTAGAGACCTCCGGCTACCCGATTATTTGCGCACTTTAACCAGTGATAAATATTTATCATCGCATTCTGAAAAGAGTGTAAATGGATTCATACGATTACCAAAATTTTGGATGACCAAAGAATCTCCTTGTTTTAAAGCACTCACTTCTATTTTTGAATTTTCGGCCGGTTTTGAAGCATACAGCTCTGAAAATATAATTTGTTGACCTCTTTTTACAAAGCTCCCCATAACAGTGCGCGTATCTGTTGTAACTTTGTACTCAAACTGACCGTGTTGTTGTGACAGCCCAACAACTAAATTACATGATGTAGGCACCGAACTTTGATAGTAAACAAAACTTGGCTCTGGCGACGACATAGTACAGCCTGTAAACAAAAAAAGACCAGCGAATAGGCAAAGTGAATTTTTCAAGTGTTCTCCCTGTACATAACAAGCCTGTAGATTAACTCGTTTTAAACTTATTTTTATCGATGAGTCAACAATAGCTGAGTTCCTATTTTGGTTCAATCGGTTATCGCTATTTTAAATAAAATGTTTGCTGTCTGTTTTAATTCGTGTTTTGGAAAGGATTGACAGGTGTTTAAGTGACTTATTTGAGGTGATAAGGGCTAAAGAATAAAAAGGGACAGGCACATATTTTTCTTGAGTAAGATTACGTTATTTTTTCACTCAGCTTGCTATAGAACATAGAGTTGTTTTGTTGATATGCCCTTTTTTCTTTGGAGCTATGTGGCGACCACTCCAGTCGACTAATTCAATATAATCCAGTAAAGCAAAGGGGCTCGTGTGTGTAATGTGATTACCACCAAATGGTTTTAGCTGTGCTGGTTGACTTTCATGCTGAATGTTATCTTTTTATTTGAGAGGTTTATTCGCTTTAACTGTGCCTGTGATTGCTCATAACTGCATAAGCAGCAATTTCTATGGCAAATACACTACTTAATCACTTTATTCCCACTGTGAATAACAACAGTAGTTGATACTGTGATTTTTGCAAAAAATTTTATGCCTGTCCTATTTTACTCTTACCTAAACCTCCCTTTTAATTTTTAAGAAAAATTTAATGATTAAATATGCACTAGTTTAAAACACTCATTACTCCTTAATGATCCATTATTGGTAGATTTCATTGCTCACACCAATTAACAAAAAAGTAACGCACTGTATTGTATACATTTTAAATAACTGGCACTAACTATGCTTTAACTAAAAAATTAATTTAACAACTTATTCAGTTAAAGCTAATAACAATGCAAAGTAGCATTTATTAGTTTGGCATCGTGGCCCACAGCAATTCAGATTTATCTGCATTGCTGTGGGCTTTTTTTTGGAGAAAAAAATGTTGAAAATACTATTAAAGCACCATTGTAAAAGATTATGTCAAGCAGTCATCGCCGGTACTTGCTTATCCGCATCATTGCTTACGAGAAAGACGAAGGCTTATACGGTACACCGCAAGCCAGTACTACTTATGTTATTACGTAGGTGAACGATGGAACCAGCAAGCTGTTTTTAAAGGTGTTGATGTACTTTTTTCACCAATTGCTACGTTATGGCAAATAGCATGACCAGCACCTTTGAATGTGAGAAAAGCGATAAACGACAGTGCCTGACTTTAGTGTGCACTTTTGACACCCAAAAGACCACCTAGCGCTAGCAGCAGGTCCGCCGTACAACCGATTATGCTCAATAACAATTAATAAACTTTACGGAATCAACATGAAAAATCTATTTAAATTATCAAAAATTACTTCATTGATAGTATTAACTAGTATTGCCTTGCCCACTTATGCCAATACTGAATCAAAAACCACACTTGATTTTAACCTTCGCTATGAAGGCGTTCAGCAAGACAACTTGTTAAAAGATGCTTCAGCCTTAACACTTCGTTCGCGTTTGAATTTTACAAGTGCAAGTTACAAAGGTTTTTCTGGCGTGATTGAATTTGAAGATTCCCGCCAAGTGGCTGGTGTCGATAGCTACAACGATACAGTAGATAATAACCCGTTATATTCTGTTATTGCCGATCCGCAAACCACTGAGCTTGACCAAGCTTTTGTAAAATATCATTCAGATAAGTTCACAGCTAAGCTAGGCCGCCAAGTAATTGCGCTTGATAATCAGCGCTTCATAGGTCATGTTGGCTGGCGCCAAGACAGGCAAACATTTGATGCCCTAACCTTCAATGCTAATGTGGCTGCTAATTTGAAAGCAAGTTACAGTTACATCAATAAACGTAATCGTATTTTTGCACAAGACAAAGACCTTCATTCCAACGACCACCTTTTAAACTTAAGTTATCAAACCGGTTTTGGCACACTCAACGGATATAGTTACCTTCTCGAAGTTGATGAAGGTATAGACAATAGGCTAGATACTTATGGTATCAACTTTAAAGGTAAAAGAGATAAATTTGCGTACTATACTGAGTTCGCAACACAGCAATCACAAACCAACACAACAGATTATTCAGCCACCTATATCGCCATAGAAGGAGCTTACAGCTTTGAAACGATAACAGCCAAATTAGGTGTAGAACAGCTCGGCAGCGATAATGCTATGTATGGCTTCTCAACACCACTGGCAACACTGCACAAATTTAATGGTTGGGCTGATCAGTTTTTAGCAACCCCTAACGAAGGGCTCGTTGATTTATATGCAGCAATTTCAGGTAATATCTTAGGTGGAAAGTGGACATTTGCTTATCACGACTACTCCTCCGACGAAGCAACACAAAGTGTCGACGATTTAGGTAATGAAATTAACGCTGTTTACAGCAAAAAGTTTGCAAAAAATTATACCGCAGGGATTAAATACGCCATGTACTCAGCTGGCGACGCTGGTGCAGGTAAAGTTGATACCGACAAAATATGGTTATGGATAGCCGCTAAGTTCTAAATTATAGCGCTAGCTTTTGGTTCTCTCTTAAAGCTAGCGCTGAACTCATAAACATCTAAACGTTTACCGTGGTAAAATAAAATACGTACTTTTAATCACCTAATTTAGCGAACTAACATCCATATACCTGCTGCAATCATAAACACGTTTTCTGTTAATGAAATAAACCCTAAAGGCACATTGCTATCTCCACCGACACAGGCACACTTTAACTCTCGTTTATCAACGTACACAGCTTTAAATACTGACACAGCACCAATTGTACCTATGAATAACGAAATAGGTGCAACAAGATAAGCCGTGAGCCCGGCCACCATGCCAATTCCTACAAAGGCTTCTAAAAATGGATAAACATAAGCATAAGGTACAACTTTCATTGCAAGTAAATCATACGTAATAAAGGAGTTTGAAAAGCGATATAAATCTTGCAGCTTTTGAATAGCAAGCACAGCCATGGTTAATGCAACAAATAGCTCAACAGTGCCAATAGAGAATAACCCCGCACCTAGAGAATAACTAAACGCGATACTCAATAAAAAGGTTACAGCAAATATTGCAAACACAGGTGTATAACTTGTACCTTGCTGACCGGCTTGAGATTTATTAAAAAATGCACGTAAATCGTCATAGCCTCCAATACGTTTATTGTCTATAAATGTTTGTGGTGTCGTTTTTACATTATATTGCTTTTTAAATTCATCAGTTTGCTTTCGCGAAGCTAATAAATGGTCATCAACGTCATAGCCCTCGCGCTTTAATAAATCTTTTGATTTAAGTCCAAATGGGCAAATGTGTTCATTCGTAGCCATTCTAAAAAGCTGTGCTGACTTACTCATTTTATTTGCTCCTTTTAATATTTTAACATTGAAAATAAAGCTGGCACTGTGTGCTATAAGCCTAAATAGCGAACTGATAGGTATATTATTCAAACAAAACTGTAGCTATTACATCACAGAGCTTAAAAATCAGCTTTATCTATGCATTTCACGCCGATATCTAACCTTATTCAAAAACTATACCGTAGCATTGCAAGCAGCGGGTAAAGACAGCAAACGATAAAAAATCCACGAAACCTATTTAATGATCACCACCTATGAAAGTGGCTTTTTTAAAAGGTATAAACCAAAGGAATTAACGTTGTGCTAGGCATGACTATTTAGCTTCACAAAGTTTAGCGGCATTAAGGGATATTTGGATCAATATTCATTACGGGAGATGGGCCGCCCATTGCACTTACTGTAAATAAAAAGTGCATGATGGGTGATGGGTTGTGTGGGCCTGGAGGTTAGAGACCTCTGGTTACCGGACTAGGCTTACCTGTCGCCAGAGTCTTGATTGATACTCATTGAGCCCCCTCCCCAGCATCGCGATTATTCGCTACGCTGAAAAGGCAACCAACCTTACAGGAGAAAGCTCAATGAACTTTTACAATAACATGCATCCATATTATTGTGGAATCGATTTACACGCGCGATTAC
>NZ_JASDCD010000016.1:0-99115 GCF_030408095.1 Pseudoalteromonas sp. APC 3893 | reverse complement strand
ATCGATGCGCGGTACGGGTATAAATCACACATAATAATAAGCCAGCTCCCGCAGGAAAACTGGCATGAGATGATAGGAGAATCAACTCATGCTGACGCCATTTTAGATAGGCTAATTCATGGTTCGACTAAGTTGAATTTAAAAGGAGAATCGATACGAAAACAGTTAAATAAATTGACTGATGATGATCAGTTAAGCTAATTTAAAAACGGCTCTACAAAATGATAAATCAAGTGTTCAAAGCTGATGAGAACCGGTGATCAAAGTCATGAGAATGCGCACTAACACCCAATTTCATTAAACTGCGTACTTTGGTGCGTGCTATTCCTTTGTAAAGAGCGCCATTGTCGCCAGTAGACATTTTTATCCTACGGCGGATCCAATGATCTAAATCCACCGTTAGCTAATTAAAATGAAGGTCAAAATAGACAGCCCAATGGGGCGACGGCAGCTTTTTATTGAAGGAATGGCAAACGACTAGGCTGTATAGAGCCTGCTTTCCTTTAAATAAAAAGCGGAACATTACAGTCAATAAAGGCATGAACAAGTTTACCTTACGCGGACAAACGAAAGTGAATGCATTTACTTCATTCTGCGGCAACTGTATTGCTTAGTTCATAATATAGAAAAGCTGCAAACGCGATGCATTAAGAAGGGTAAGTCCTTATCACCTTAAATAAGCCACTCAAACACTTGTGATACCTTCCAAAACGCCAATTAAAGCAACAGCAAATCCTCTTTTTATATTTTATGTAAAACCAAAGTAAGCGATTGAATCAAAATAGGAACTCGGCTATGGTTAATGCATCAATAAAAATAAATTAAAAACGAGTAATTCTACAGCCTCGTTAGCTGCCGTAAAAAATCACCACACACTATGTCCAATTTACTGTACAAGTATGATTGCAATGGTTATACTTGTACCATAAAACGTACATGAGGAGGTTATATGAGAATCGTATCTTTTACAGAAGCTAGAAATGGTTTAAAAGCAGTATTAGACGGTGTGGTAAATGATGCTGATACAACGGTAATTACGCGCAGAGACTCAGAAGATGCAGTTGTGATGTCCTTGGACTATTACAATAGTCTAATGGAAACTGTTCACTTACTTCGTTCCCCTGAAAATGCGGAGCACTTGAATCGTTCAATCGCACAGTATCGAGCAGGTCAAGCAACGGCGCGAGAGCTAATAGATGAGTAGTAGTCAGCGTTTATTATCCTGGACTGATGAAGCTTGGGGTGATTATTTGTATTGGCAAACCCAAGATAAAAAGACGCTTAAACGTATCAACAAGCTCATCAACGATGTAAAGCGTTCACCATTTGAAGGTATTGGTAAACCCGAACCATTAAAAGAAAACTTATCAGGTTTTTGGTCACGTCGAATTGATGACATAAATAGGTTGATTTATGCGGTTGATAATCAGGCAATCACGATAATTTCATGTCGTTACCATTACTAACTTTATCACCTGAGACTGGCAGCTAACCGGGTAGCCGGAGGTCTCCTCCAGCCCACATCACCCATCATGCACTTTTTATTAGCAGGAAGTGCAATGTTAATTCCTTTTGTTTTTGAGCTTCTACAGGGGCCTTCGCTTCCAAGCGCCTACTTTTGGTACAGGTGATACCACAGGCTATGGCGAGTCGGGCCTAGAATCTGTATTACTCTTAAGCGCAGCATCTCTTAACCTCTTTGTGAATAATTTACTAAGTTTTTTGCACAAAGAGAAGGAAACAAAGCTAACTACTTGAACTGGCTTATTCTATGCCACTTATCATTATTGCTAGAACCTAGAACCTAGAACCTAGAACCTAGAACCTAGAACCTAGAACCTAGAACCTAGAACCTAGAACCTAGAACCTAGAACCTAGAACCTAGAACCTAGAACCTAAGCTATTTGCTTCTCAGCTAGATTCAATTCCATTGTCGCTTTTAACAAGCGATATAGGTTGATAGATGCATCAATCTCTTCTTTACGGTTGGTTAAACTTTCAATGTTTAAGCCTAGAGGCACATCTAAATGAGCGCAGCTTTGCAAAATTAAGTCTAAATTTTCACGGCAAATACGCACTGATTCACTTAATGGCTTTTCAGAGTCGAGCATACGCCATTTAGTTGCCTCAGGTACTGAAATACCTAGCCACTGCATAAACTCAAGTGTTTTTTCACTGCCACACGGCGTAAACGTTAAGATGATACGGTTTGGCTTAATTCCCTGTGCCTTACAGCTGCGTGCATAGCTGGTGATCAAATCAATAGTATCTTGTGCGTTGTAAACGGCTTGTGATATGAAAAACTGACAGCCCTGTGCGGTTTTTTCAAGTAGACGCTCATGTTCGTTACGTTTACTGGCGTGGCGCTCAGCAATGGTCACACCGCCTAAAAAGAAATTGTCAGCTTGTTTTGATAGTGCTTTGTATGCGTTTGGTAAACTCAGTTTGATGTCACCATTAGACGAGGGGCTACCAACGAGTACCAAGTTTGTTAAATCAAAGTCATTTTTAGTTTCGTCAAGCCACTGGTTAAATTCGGCTTCACCACGTTGCGCTACACTTTTATAGGTGATTACATCTTGGCGTGATAATTGGCGTAACAAGCGGCTATATTCACGAGGGTCAACGGTTTGCTTAAAAGGAAAAGGGCGAGGCTGCTCAGTTCGGCTGCTTTCGTCTTGAATGTCATAAATAACAACGCCATCGTATTCTATTTCGTGCAAGCGATCTAACAGCTTTTTTGCAATGGTTTCTAATTGGGCTTTATCGGTACCAATACGCGGTGGTGTGGTGCCAATTAAGTAAACACCCTGATTGGTATCTTGAATTTTCTCTTGTAATGATAAAGCCATAATCCTCATTCCAGCCAATTAACGTTCTATGCTTGGTAATATAGCAGCCATTTAGACGTCTAGATAGATTTTTTTAATGAAACTTTCTCAATCAATATAAATTTATCTCATATTTATTTGGTTTTTAGGTATGGCAAATACACAACTGTTTACATAAATCATTGGCCTTGGGGTCTTATATTGGCTCGTTTTGTTGCATAATCATTAAGGTGTAAAATTTTAGAACTAAAAAATATTCAACTAACAAGGGATAGCAATGAAATTTAAACTATTAGCGACCAGCCTCGCAGTAACGCTTGCATTGAGCGGCTGTGCTAGCAATAAAAGTACAAACACTGTTAAAGAAGTGGAAATCGAACAAAATTCTGTAGCAAGCGCAGATAGTCGTGTGTTCTCACAAGACTATGTACTCGAAGAGCTTGATAACGGTTTGCGGGTCATGGTGGTGAAAACTGATTACCCAGATGTCGTTTCATTGCAAATCCCGGTATCTGTGGGTTCACGCAACGAAGTTGAAGCGGGTAAAACCGGCTTTGCACACTTTTTTGAACACATGATGTTTAAAGGTTCTGAAAAATTCCCGCAAGATGTTTATTCTGATATTTTAAAAAATTCAGGTGTAGATAACCGCGCCTATACAACGAATGATTATACAAATTACCACCTAAACTTTTCCAAGCAGCACCTTGATAAAGTACTTGAAATTGAAGCTGATATTTTTCAAAACTTAAAATATTCAGAAGAGCAATTTCGTACCGAAGCATTAACTGTAAAAGGTGAATATCTTAAGAATAATGCTAGCCCAGTTCGCAAGTTGCTTTCAGCTGTGCGCAATGAAGCTTTTGAAAAGCACACGTATAAACATACCACAATGGGCTTTTTTGAAGACATTGAAGCCATGCCAGATCAAATGGCCTACGGTAAAGAGTTTTTTGATAAATTTTATAAGCCTGAATATGTATCGCTTGTGATTGTCGGTGATGTCGATCCACAAGAAACCATGGCTATGGTGAAAAAGCATTGGGGTAACTGGCAAAAAGGCGATTATGTTGCTGACATTCCAACTGAGCCAAAACAACAAGCAGCAAAGTATGTGCATGAAAAAAATGAAGGTTTACCAGGACATTGGTTGCTAGTGTCGTATAAAGGCGCGGCTTGGGAGCCTGAGAAAAAAGACCGTGCAGCCCTTGATTTGCTGTCGCAGCTCTATTTTTCAAATAACTCTGAGTTGTATCAAGAACTAGTGGTTGATAAACAAATTGCCAGCCAAATGTTTACCTATAACCCAGACACTAAAGATCCTGGTTTATTGCATGTATTTGTAAAAGTTGAGAATGAAGAAGATTTAGTTAAAGCACGTGATGCAATCAATAGTACTTATGCAAAAGCGCGTACAGAGCTTGTAGATAGCCAAAAGCTTGCTGATTTAAAGTCTAATCTTAAATATAGCTTTATAAATGGTCTAGATTCATCTCAAGCGATTGCTTCAACCCTTGCAAGTTATATGCATTTTGAACGTGATCCAGAAGTTGTCAATCAATTATACGCAACGGCAGACAGCATCACCGCAAAAGATATTCAAGACATTGCGAACAAGTATTTTGTTGATAGTAGTCGTACTACGGTGACTATGTCGTCGCTTGATAAAGTAGCTGGCTTTGAGCAAGAGGCTGATTTAAATACGCTTGTAGCTAGTAAACAAACGGTTAAAGAGCGCCACTTTAAGGTACTAGATAAAACCAATAGCTCACCGCTAATTGATGTTAATTGGTTATTCCATACCGGTGCATCCGCTGATCCTAAAGGTCAAAAGGGCGTAGCAGCACTTACAGCTGCAATGCTGGCTCAAGGTGGCTCAGAATCCAAGAGCTACAATGATATTAAACAAGCTCTTTACCCATTAGCGGGCAGCTTTGGTTATCAGTTAGATAAAGAAATGATCTCGCTACAAGGGCGTGTGCATAAAGATAATGCAGCTCAGTGGTATGCGCTAGTTAGTGAGCAGTTACTTAATCCGGGTTTTAGAGAAGATGACTTTAATCGTTTGAAGAAAGAGCTGATTGACGGTATTAAATCGGGTCTTAAAGCATCAAATGATGAAGAGTTAGGTAAAGAGGTGCTTTATCATAAGCTCTATCAAGGGCACCCATATGAAAGCTATAACTATGGTGATTTATCTGATCTTGAAGCGCTCACGCTTGATGATGTAAAAGCATTTTATGCTAAAGAGTTTACCCAAGCTAAGCTTACTCTTGGTTTAATTGGCGCGGTGCCACAGTCACTTAAAGCAACTATGCTGAGAGATTTAAGTGATTTACCAAAAGGTGATCAAAGCCGCCTATCAATCCCTGATGCGCCAGAACTTAAAGGGCATCATGCAACCATTGTTGAAAAGTCTGCACAATCTACCGCAGTCTCATTTGGCTTCCCGATTGATACAATTCGTAGTAGCGAAGACTGGACTGCACTTTGGCTAGTACGTTCATACTTTGGTGAGCACCGTAGTTCTAACGCTTATCTTTATAATCGTATTCGTCAAACGCGTGGTATGAACTACGGCGATTATGCTTATATTGAGTATTTCCCGCGTGGTATGTTCCAAACAAAACCTGATGCAAACCTTGGTCGTTCTGAGCAGATATTTCAAGTATGGCTACGCCCACTGCGCTCAAATAATGACGCGCACTTTGCAACACGTACGGCTCTATTTGAACTTGATAAGTTGATCAAAAATGGCATGACAGAAAAAGACTTTGACGCAACGCGTAACTTCTTAATCAACTTTGTGCCGCAAATGGTCGCCAGTCAAAACCGTCAATTAGGTTACGCACTTGATAGCGAGTTTTATAACACTGACACGTTTGTAAAGTATGTAACGAGCCAGCTTGAAAAGTTAAGCCTTGCTGACGTAAATCGTGTTATAAAAGAAAACTTACAAACAGATGATATCCAGTATGTATTTATCACCGGTGATGGCAAAGATATGCAAAAGCGCTTAGCGTCTGAGCAAACATCCCCTATGGTGTATAACGCAGAAAAGCCAGCAGAGCTGGTGGCTGAAGATAAGGTAATTGCTGATTACAAACTAGCAATTCCTGCGAAAAACATTGAAGTACTTGCTGTAGATAAAGTGTTTCAATAAACGAAATTCAGATAACTAAATACACATTAACTAAATGCCCCTTAAAGTAGGGGCATTTTTGTTTGCGATTAGTTATAACTAATAACCAGAACAAATAATTACAGGGTTAACACATTTGCGATGAAATCCGTTAAACTGGCACAAAGCATATTTTGTATTAATTTAAGGTCGTCCTATGCGTCATGAAATTTGGCAACAGCTTCGCACTGAAGCAAATGAAGTTGTAACTCGCGAACCCCTCTTGGCAAGCCATGTTTATTCATGCATTTTGAACCATGAGTGTTTAGGTTCAGCATTGAGCTTTATTGTTGCAAACAAATTGTCTGATGCAGTTGTATCTGCTTTTACAATTCGCGAATTGTTTGATCAAGCTTTTGTTGACTGTGACCGAATGCTCACTCATGTTGCCCATGATATAAAAGCGGTTAAAGACAGAGACCCTGCTGCCGATACATACCTTACTGTTATTTTAAATTTAAAGGGTTTTCATGCGATTCAAGCTCATAGACTTGCCCATTGCCTTTGGCGTCAAAACCGTAAAGAGCTCGCTCGATTTATTCAAAGCCGTACCTCAGAAGTATTTGGCGTTGATATCCATCCTGCTTGTAAAGTCGGTCATGGTATTATGTTTGACCATGCAACTGGCATAGTGATTGGTGAAACCGCAGTAATCGAAGACAATGTATCTATTCTACAGTCAGTTACCTTAGGTGGTACAGGTAATGAAAAAGGCGATCGCCATCCTAAAATTCGCGCAGGCGTTTTAATTGGTGCTGGGGCAAAAGTACTCGGTAATATAGAAGTCGGCGAGGGCGCTAGAATTGGCGCTGGTTCAGTTGTACTTAGCCCTGTACCTCCGCATACAACAGCTGTAGGGGTTCCTGCTAAAATAGTTGGTAAACCAAATTGCCCGTGTCCGGCAGAAAGCATGAATCAAAACTTTTTAGAAGCAGAGCCAGAGAACGAATCGCACACCAGTGCTATGCTGTAAAAGTGTCATGTTATAAAGCGTAGTAAAGGGATTACAACGAAATGGTAAAAAATAGTCTATGGTCTTTATTGCTCGCTTTTATAGCGGGCGTAACATTAGCCACAGGCTATTTTTTTCTAACTGCCCCGACGCCTTCTCAGCAACACACTGATGTAGAGTCTATTCAAACACACCCTAAAGTATCTAGAGAATCTATTGAAGTAGCCCAAATAGACATTTTGCCTACCGTGAAAGTAGAAAAACAGCCTGTAGATAGCGACCTTGGCTCAGAACACTCTAAAGAGCAATTACAGCAGCAAGTGAATGAGCTAAAGCAAGCGCTAGCAGTGCAAAAGGCGACTGTTAAAAACTATCAAAAGCAGCTTCGAGCTCCTTCTGATTTTGAACAAGTACTGCTTGATAAGTTTGAAGAACAAACACGTAATGAAGAGTGGGCTTATCGTACAGAAACAGCTTTAAAAGATTTCTTATTAACCGCTGATTTAACCGTTGCGCCAGAGCTTGTCAGCGCTGAATGTAAAACATCAGTGTGTAAGTTTGAATTAGTCGCGCCAGAAGATAACGATGCGTTTGACCATACTCAATGGCGAGAATTAAACGATAAGTTAGTAAAGCAAGAATTTTGGCAACAATTTAAAACCAGTACCTCTACATCGAGTGATGATGATTTTAAATTGTTACTTAGCACAGAGCAGTAATATATAACTAAGGTTAACTATAGTTTATTTAGTTAACCTTAGACTCAATGCTGCCATCAACTAGTTCAGTAATTAGCACATCACCCGATTTCACATTCGCGACTGATTTTATTACCTTGCCTTGCTGTGATTTAGTAATGCTATAACCGCGTGCGAGTACATTTAGCGGGCTGACTGAGTTTAATCGGCCTGCTTGCATCGCAAGGTTATTTTTAGCACTCCCCAGCTGCTGTTGCATTGCTTGTTGTAATCGCGCTTGCAGCTGTTGCAATTGATGGTCCGCTTGCGAAAGCCTCCTATCGGGCGAGCGCTGTAACAAACGAGGCTTTAAGTTAGCTAACCGGCGCTCTTGCTGATAAAGGTGTTGCTGCATGGCATTTTGCAGTGCAAGAGTGAGCTCATCTAAGCGTTGCGCTTGCTGAGTCAGTTGGTTACGAGGGTGGCAAAGTGTGAGTTTATGCTCTAGCTGTACCGCAAGCCTTCGTTTATCAGCCACTTGGTGTTTGAATGCATTCGCTAAACGATTAAGCATTTGCTGAACTTGGTTTGTTAACTCAGCACTGTTGGGGCTGACAAGTTCTGCGGCTGCACTGGGTGTTGCTGCACGTATATCGGCAACGTAATCACTGATTGTGGTGTCGATTTCATGGCCGACGGCACTAATAATTGGCAGTTCGCTTGCAAAAATAGCGTGCGCAAGCTGCTCGTGATTAAAGCACCATAAATCTTCTAATGAGCCGCCGCCTCGGCCAACTATGAGTACATCGACTTCATTACGCATATTAGCGAGGGTTATTTTATCAATTAACTGTAAATGCGCGTCTTTACCTTGCACTATGGCAGGGTAAATAACGACTTCAAGTTGTGGAGCGCGGCGCTTGAGTACCGTTAATATATCTTTTATTGCAGCCCCAGTGGCAGAGGTGACCACTCCCACTCGATGCACAACATTGGGTAAAGGTTTTTTATGTACAGAGCTAAACAGCCCTTGCGCTGCAAGGCGCATTTTTAATTCGTCAAACTCTTGCTTTAACAGGCCTTCACCAGCGGCCTCCATATGCTCAACAATTAATTGGTAGTCGCCACGGGGTTCGTACAAAGAGACCCGCGCTCGTACAGTCACTTGCGCGCCATTTTCTGGACGATAGCGTTGGCCACGATTATTACCGCGCCACATCGCGGCTTTTACTTGAGCGCGGTCATCTTTTAGAGTGAAGTACCAATGACCTGATGCGGGAGTGATAAAATTTGATATCTCTCCCGTTAAAATTAACGACGCAAATCCTTGCTCGAGCACTGTTCGTATTTCTCGATTTAGCCTAGATACGGTATAAATCGTTTGCTGCTTTGAAGTTATGGCCATAAAACGACTCTTAAAAACGTTGATAGAGGTATTTTATCATAAATATTTGCGAAATCTTATTTACTCATGTCAATAACGCTGATAAAATTTGGCCGCAATTCCTTATACAAGATCCACATGTGAGAAGTTGCCAAAATGCTTAGAATTGCTAAAGAAGCTCTTACCTTTGATGACGTACTTTTAGTACCAGGTCATTCTACTGTTTTGCCACACACGGCAAATATTTCAACTCGCTTAACGCGTGGTATCAAACTTAACTTGCCGCTAGTTTCAGCATCTATGGATACTGTAACAGAAGCTCGCTTAGCGATTGCTTTAGCGCAAGAGGGCGGTTTAGGTTTTATCCACAAAAACATGACAATTGAAGAACAAGCTAAAAACGTACGTAAAGTTAAAACGTACGAAGCGGGCATTGTTTCTTACCCTGTTACCGTTACAGCGGATTTAACCATTGCGGATGCAGTTGCACTTTCTGAAGAAAAAGGCTTTTCAGGTTTTCCGGTAACGGATGCTGATAATGGCCTTGTTGGTATCGTAACCAGCCGTGATATGCGTTTCGAAACGAAACTTGAGCAACCAGTTTCAACTGTTATGACTAAAAAAGACAAGCTTGTTACCGTTAAAGAAGGCGCGGCACGCGAAGAAATTTTAGGCTTAATGCACGAACACCGTATCGAAAAAATTCTTGTTGTTGATGACGCTTTTAAGCTAAAAGGCATGATCACAGTTAAAGATTACCAAAAAGCACAAGACAAGCCAGATGCATGTAAAGACGAGCAAGGCCGTCTACGTGTAGGTGCTGCTGTTGGTGTTGGTGCGGGGACTGATGAGCGTATTGCTGCATTAGTTGAAGCAGGCGTAGATGTATTACTCATTGATACTTCACACGGCCACTCTCAAGGTG
Organism: Pseudoalteromonas sp. APC 3893; assembly: GCF_030408095.1. Lineage (NCBI taxonomy): Bacteria > Pseudomonadati > Pseudomonadota > Gammaproteobacteria > Alteromonadales > Pseudoalteromonadaceae > Pseudoalteromonas > Pseudoalteromonas sp. APC 3893. The sequence continues at coordinate 89,165 of NZ_JASDCD010000016.1, read as the reverse complement.
TTATCGACCGCGTAGCTGCAACACGCCAAGCATTCCCTGATTTACAAATCGTTGCTGGTAACGTGGCTACAGCAGAAGGTGCAATCGCCCTTGCTGATGCCGGTGTTGATGCAGTTAAAGTAGGTATCGGCCCAGGCTCAATCTGTACTACACGTATCGTAACAGGTTGTGGTGTACCACAAATTACGGCTATTTCTGATGCTGTTGAAGGCCTTAAAGGTCGCGACATTCCAGTTATTGCCGATGGTGGTATTCGTTTCTCAGGCGATATCGTAAAAGCATTAGTCGCTGGTGCATCATGTGTGATGGTTGGCTCTATGCTTGCGGGTACTGAAGAAGCACCTGGTGAAGTTGAACTTTACCAAGGTCGTTACTACAAATCATACCGTGGTATGGGCAGCTTAGGGGCGATGGACCAAAAAGAAGGTTCATCAGATCGTTATTTCCAAAAATCAAATCAAGCTGACAAGCTAGTTCCTGAAGGGATTGAAGGTCGAGTGGCTTATAAAGGCCCAATCGCAACCATCATTCACCAACAAGTGGGCGGCCTGCGCAGTGCAATGGGCTTAACGGGTTGTGCAACCATTAATGAGCTAAACACTAAGCCACAGTTTGTACGTGTTACTTCGGCAGGTATGGGTGAATCACACGTTCATGACGTGCAAATCACTAAAGAAGCACCTAACTATCGCTTAGGCTAATAGCCATAAAATATTGAAATTACTGGGCCAGCATTTGCTGGCCCTTATTTATAGTCATTCAGGTTACCTGAATGCCAGTTCTTGACTAACGAGACCCTCAATGAGCAAAGACATTCACGATTCACGAATTCTTATTTTAGACTTTGGTTCGCAATACACGCAATTGATCGCCCGCCGTGTGCGAGAAATTGGTGTTTACTGTGAACTGTGGGCATGGGATGTAACGGAAGAGCAAATCCGTGAATTCAACCCACAAGGTATCATTCTTTCTGGTGGCCCTGAGTCAACAACCCTAGAAAACAGCCCACGTGCTCCTGAGTATGTATTTAATGCTGGTGTGCCAGTGCTAGGTATTTGTTACGGTATGCAAACAATGGCAACGCAACTGGGTGGTCGTGTACACAGCTCTGACAAAAAAGAGTTTGGCTACGCCCAAGTTGAAAAAGTAGGTGATTGTGCATTATTTGATGCGATTGAAGATCACATTACTGATGGCGGTAATGGCGTACTCGACGTATGGATGAGTCATGGTGATAAAGTAATGGAAATTCCAGATACGTTTACCACCACAGCTAAAACATCTACTTGTCCGCATGCGGCAATGTCTAACGAAGAAAAGCGTTTTTACGGCGTGCAATTCCACCCAGAAGTAACGCACACGCATCAAGGTCAGCGTTTATTAGAACGTTTTGCAATTGATATTTGTGGCTGTGAAAAACTGTGGACTCCAGCAAAAATCATTGATGATGCTATCGAGCGTATCAAAGAAACTGTTGGTGATGACGAAGTTATCTTAGGCTTGTCAGGCGGTGTAGATTCATCGGTTGTGGCGATGCTTATTCACCGCGCGATTGGCGAGCGTTTAACGTGTGTATTTGTTGATAACGGTTTACTTCGTTTAAACGAAGGTCAGCAAGTTATGGACATGTTTGGCAACAAGTTTGGCCTTAATATTGTTAAAGTTGATGCAGAAGATCAGTTCTTAGCGGATCTTGCTGGTAAGTCAGATCCTGAAGATAAGCGTAAAGCGATTGGTCACACCTTTATCAATGTATTTGATGAGCAAGCTAAAAAGCTTAAAAATGCGAAGTGGTTAGGTCAAGGTACTATCTACCCAGACGTAATTGAATCGGCAGCGTCTGCGACAGGTAAAGCACATGTGATCAAGTCTCACCACAACGTGGGTGGCTTACCAGATGACATGAAGATGGGCTTAGTTGAACCTCTACGTGAATTATTTAAAGATGAAGTACGTAAAATTGGTTTAGAGCTAGGTTTACCGTACGACATGCTTTATCGCCACCCGTTCCCTGGGCCTGGTTTAGGTGTTCGTGTACTAGGTGAAATCAAAAAAGAATACTGTGATTTACTTCGCCGTGCTGATGCAATCTTCATTGAAGAACTACACAAAGCAGAGCTTTATCATAAAGTGAGCCAAGCGTTTACTGTATTCCTACCGGTTAAGTCGGTTGGTGTAATGGGCGATGCGCGTAAGTACGATTGGGTTGTTTCACTTCGTTGTGTAGAAACTATCGACTTTATGACCGCACGTTGGTCGCATTTACCGTATGAGTTCTTAGGTGTGGTTTCAAACCGTATTATCAATGAAATCGACGGTATTTCTCGTGTTGTTTACGATATTTCAGGTAAACCACCGGCAACGATTGAGTGGGAATGATAGGTGCTAACACCTAACGTCAGGTAATATACATTAATAACTGAATAAGTCTTAAAGCCCAGCGTTCTCCGCTGGGCTTTTGTTTGTGAGCTAGGGTAGGTTTGAATATTACCCTTGCCGACGTAGGCTATACATTGCCCAAAGGCCTATAACAGGCCCAGGGAGTAGCCACCATGTTACCCAAACTCCTTGAGATTGCCATAAGGTTGTTGTCAATGCAATTGACGGAATAGTCAAAGCAAAGCCTATGCTATTTATTATGGCCAAAATTGAACCTATTTGCTCTTTTGGGGCTGTTTCGGCAATTAGAGCTGATAACTGAGGGGAATCTGCGATTACAGTAATCCCCCAGATTGCAAGTAATAAAAGCATAACTTCGGGCGGCCAAAAGGCAACCAACGGATAGATCAGGCAGATCAGTCCGGAGGACGCCAGAGCCAAACGCGCTACTGCTAGACTGCCTATGCGTCGACTAAGCGCTCCTCCACCAATACAACCCAATAAGCCAAGCGCGACGATGGTAAATGACATTAAGGGAACAGAATAACTCTGAGCATCTAGGCGCATTATTTCGCGGGTCACCATAAATGGAATAAGTGTCCATAGCGCATAAAGCTCCCAACTGTGCCCAAAATAGCCGAATGCAACTGCGCGTAGGCGCCGTTCACGTATGGCTGCAAAACCGTCACGTAGCTTTGCTTTGCCGCTTGAAGGCGGCAGGTGCGGTCCATCACCTAAAATGAATATAGCTGTGCCGCCCAGCAATGCTAACCCAGAAGCGCTCAGAATTGTCCACTCCCAAGGAAATTCGAGCGTTGCGCCACGCAGTAAATGAGGCAGAGCAGTGCCCATCGTTAACATACCTACTAGCCAGGCTAGAGCTGATCCTACATAGTTAGGTATCCAGCCAATTACTAGCTTCATACCTAAAGGGTATATACCAGCTAGACACAAACCTGTGAGAAACCTTAAGAGTAAAGCGTATGGCTGATAAGCAGCTACTAGAACAAAACTAGCATTAACCATCGCGCCAACTAGACAGGAAACCGCAAAAATATGATTGGCAGGTAATTTATCTGCTAGACCTGTTGTGGCAATAATTAACGTGCCAGTGATAAAACCCATCTGAACGGTTAGAGTTAACCATCCAAGGTCAGTTTCGCTTAATCCGATATCGTTAATAAGAGCTAAGCCAGCCCCATTTATGGAGAACCAAAGTGAAGTGCCACATAATTGTGCAAGGACAATAATAAATAGAGGGTGACGTTGAATTAAATTTTGCATTTCACTCCACTTTGTTCAATATAATTGATCAACCCTCTGATTAAAGCTATTTTTAGTAAAATAACGCGTTCAGAGGGAAGAGGGGCTATTGTGAGCAATTTCGATTGACTGATAAAAGATCACAAGCATTGGCAGTCTGAACATCACTTTCTGTTTTTCCTGCAAGAGCAGACGCGACAGATTTAACCTGTTTATAGCCTGTTCTTAACAAAAACGTCGGGGCACGTCCGTAGCTTTTAATTCCCACTATATATAGACCGCTCTCAGGGTGTGAAAGCTCAGTAGCACCATGTTCAGGGACCGAACCACAAGTATGAAGGTTTGGATCAATGAGTGGCCCAAGAGCTGCTGGACTTTGGGTCGCAGAATCTAGAGAAGTGCGCAATTCAGACATTACATCTAGATCTGGCCTGAACCCTGTTGCTGCAATTATCTGATCTACAGGAGGCAATTGACCTGAACGGTTTTGTAAGATCAATTTACCGTTTTCATAATTAATACTTTCAATGGCTATATTGGTAAATACTTCGATCTTCCCTTCATCTAGTAGCTTTTGAATGTGCATTTCAAGTCGTCTGCGTTCTTGTAACTCATCATTTTCAGGTGAACGAACGATGTTGTTGACGGAAGAACCACGTATCCCCCATAAAACACGCATACCATCAGATTGTTCAGAAAGTTTGACTAAATCCTGCAATGCATTAAATGCTGAATGGCCGCCACCTACGACAAGTACAGTCCGGCCGGCGTATTGTTTACGGGCAGGGCCTAAAATATCAGGCACGCCGTAGATAATAGATTGCGAAGCCGCAAGTTCACCAAGAGCGGGAATACCGTGAGCGCCCAGCCAGTTCGGTGTTTGATAGGTGCCAGACGCATCGATTACAGCTTGAACAAGAATATCGCTTTGACCTTCAGAGTTGGAGGTACGTACTACGAAAGGCGCGTTTTTCCGGCCTTCATTTCGAAGAATATCGTGATATTGACGGCTGACGTTTTCAACGCGAGTATTTAAATGCAGGTGTGGAGTAATCGCTTCGTGGGACGCTAAAGGGATTACATAGCGCTCAAGTAATTCTTGTCCAGTTGGGAATTCGCTTAGAACTGGCTCGATCCAGTCCGTTTTTTTGAGAAGAGAAATAGCAATAGGATCCATATTGTATGACCAGGGTGAGAACATACGCACATGACCCCATTTTGCTAAGTTAGAGCCAACACTACTGCCTGATTCAAAAACAATAGGAGTGAGCCCCATATCAATTAAGTTAACTGCTGCACTTAAGCCAACGGGGCCAGCGCCAATGATGGCAATGGGTAAATTTTTAACATTATATGTCATAGATAAGCCTCTGAATTTTGTTGTTACTAACAACAATTTGGTTAAAAAATAGCTTACGGGCCTAGTCGGGCTCGTGCCGCTGCGGTAAGTTTTCCTAGTAAAACAAGAGCTGCATCAACAACTTCAGGAGAGATATCCGCTATCATTGAGGCCTCTTCGTCGATCAAGGTTTTACGTATGGTTGTATATAACTCATGACCTTCAGAACTCAGTGAAATTTGAACAGCACGTTGGTCAAGTGGATCCAATGTTTTTAACGCATAGCCCTTGCGAATTAATGCATCAACTACACGACTTGTCGTGCTTTTATCGAGACACATCTCATCTGCTAAACTTTTAAGCCTCAGAGGGCCAAGTTTTACAAGCGTTTCCAGTGCGTAGCACTGAGCGACCGATACATTGTGACAGCATATACTTTCACGATCTCGGAACTGATGTACGCGGATAAGTTGGTTAACTGCTTCGTAAAGCGCTTCTGCGCGTTTAGGTTTCGAGTTCATCTATAGGGTACACTGATTTAGGTTGTTACTGACAACTATATTCTAAAGGTTAATTTTCCGCAAGCCAAAGGGATAGCTCAATTGTAAATGAATCTAAAATGGTTACTAGGACTGTTATCACAGCCATACTGTGCAATAGTAATATCATATAAAGTCGGTTGATAACGAAAACTGGTATCAACTATTAATACTTTCATAAGGTTTTGTTATATATGCCCCTTTTTTGATTACATGTTAGAGAAGGGTAACCTGTATGCGGTTTTTCAAATTAACTTTAAAATCACGTTCTAGCATGATAATTCACCGTTTTGATTATTAAAAAAGCAAACAAATTAAAAAAGTGATTTTTTTCTTTACCTTTAGCGAAAGGTCTCTATAATTCGTCGTCATTGCAGGGGCGTAGTTCCAATTGGTAGAACAGCGGTCTCCAAAACCGACGGTTGGGAGTTCGAATCTCTCCGCCCCTGCCATTTCTTCTTTACATCGTTTTTATTACTTCTTATATTGTTCCAGAGTTTAAATTTACTGAGTTGTTATGCATCCACGTCACGCAGCTATTTTTGGTATAGAAAACCTCGAACTAAACCAGCACTTTCGCAGTGATACTGCTCAATATGATAGCGCGGATATTCATCTAGAACCGTCAGCCGAAAAAAAGCCTATTATAGAGTCGCAAAGTCACATACTTGAACTTAATGCTGTGTTGTTAGCCGATCTAAACCGAGCCGTTGCGCCACATACAATTAATCATGTGATTCAAGCTGATGCTGTAAGCTGGCATAACGACACGTTGAGCTTACCCTCAGCGCAACTTAAAACTGAACATAAACGCGCACTGTGGGCGCTGATGAGTAAAACACGTGATAACCTTTAAAGCTGTTACTGAGTCTTCAATTGACGCGTTAATGGGCATTGAGAGCGCCTGCCACAGCCACCCATGGACAGTTAACACCATGCAATCTTGTTTGGCAGGACGGTATTTTAATTTAGCTGCATTTGACGATGAGCGCATGGTGGGGTTTTATATTGGTGAAAAAGCAGGTCCTGATTTTACATTAATGGATATTTGCGTTGCGCCAGATTTTCAGGGGCAAGGTATCGCAAAGCAGTTACTCGCTCAGTTTATTGCTTTTGGTGAACAACATAATGCAGAAAACCTCTTTTTAGAAGTACGTGAAACCAACGTACGTGCAATTAAGCTGTATGAGCTTGCTGGCTTTAGCGAAATGTCAGTGCGCAAGAATTACTACCCCAGTGACTGCCCTAATAAAAACGGCTTTGAAGACGCCATTTTGATGGGCATGACTTTATTATTTGGGTAATGGCTCTTGGCTTTGGGTGTATTTTATTGCTTCAATCAAACTCAAGGCTAAGTAATCTCGACGGTTTTTATCGTTTGTTCGGCCGCGTAAATTATCTTCAAGCGCCCCTGCTGCTTGATGAATATTGGTAAAACCAAAGCATCCTGCACTGCCTTTTAAATTGTGTGCCAGTGCTCTTAACTCTTCCCATTCGCCGGTATGGTATAACTCATTAACTTGCGCTAAGTGTTCAGGTAACTTGGAGCGATAGTTTTCATTTATTTGCTGGAATTTTTCACTATTAAGTAATGTATCCCATTTGTTTTGGCTGTCTTTTTCTATATGAAGATATCTCACTAAAACGTTTTCAAGGGCATCTTTATCAATGGGTTTAGCTAAAGCCTCGTTACACCCTGCATTAAGGTATGTATCTACATCATGTTTCATAACATTGGCAGTAAGTGCAATGATAGGGCCATCGTAGGCAGCATGGCGAAGCATTTGTGTTGCCTCTAAGCCACCCATAACCGGCATTTGCATGTCCATGATAATGACCTGATAATCGTTCACTAAAGCCATTTCTACTGCTTCAGCCCCGTTATTGGCAATATCAGGTTCAAGGCCCCATGTTTGGAGTAGTAACGTAATTAGTACTTGGTTATCAGGGTTATCTTCAGCAACTAAGATATTGGCATCAAAACTATTGGCTGCAAATGAAAGTTGCTCGTCTTTTACTGGGGTTAACTGACTTAACTCGGTAAGCATCAGAGTGGGTTCATTGTTCTCAGTCTCTAAATTAGAGGCTATTTTTACCCTAAAGCAGCTACCTTCACCGGGGGCACTTTTTACGTATACATCACCGCCAAGTAATTGCGCTAGGTTTTTTGAAATACATAGCCCCAGCCCAGTACCGCCAAAACGTCGAGTGGTTGTTGTATCGGCTTGTTCAAATGGTTTGAAGACTCGTTCAATTTCGTGCTCAGACATGCCAATGCCGCTATCTTGGATAGCAAACTCCATGAGCTGCGATTCAGTATCAAAGGTTATATCTAACGAGAGTAAACCTCGCTCAGTAAATTTAACGGCATTACTGGCAATATTAATGAGAATTTGTTTTAACCGAGTCGCATCTGAGTTGATTATTTTTGGTAACGGTAAATGAAAGTTAATATCGCATTTTAGATTTTTTTCTTGTGATAAAGGGCGAATGATCGAATCAATATCATGCACTAGTTGTACTATATCAAGAGGTTCCTTTTCAATGGCTAACTTTTCGGCTTCAATTTTTGATAAATCTAAAATATTATTAATAAGTTCTAATAAGTGCTTGGAGTTACGCAAAATAGTGGTTAAGTGTAGCTCATCACTCGCTGCTTTTTTATTGTGTATTAACTGCTCGGTAAAGCCCATGATAGCAGTGAGCGGAGTGCGAATTTCATGGCTCATATTCGCTAAAAAGCGGCTTTTTAACTGATTTGCTTGTTCAGCTTGTGCAATAGCTGACTCTAGCTGGCTATTCATGGTTTCGAGAGCTTTTGTCCGACTTTCTACTTTATCTTCAAGGTGATGCTTATATTCCTCTAATTCATCTTGGTAGTGCCGTATTTGGTTCACCATGTGATTAAAGTCATTAAATAAAACGCCAACTTCATCATTATTATGGGCAGGTAAATATACCGATAAATCACCATCGCCAACGCGATGACTTGCAGCACCTAAAAGTTCAATTGGGTTCAATAATAAGTTACGCACAACAATAAAAATCAGCATCGGCAGGGTGATCACAGAAATGATAACTATCAGGGCGGTAATTAAACTTATTGCTTTACCTGATTGATATAACAAGGCTTTAGGAATAGTTGAAACATAATAATAGCCGCCGCTCATTTGAATGGCGTAAATCATCCGTTCAATCTTGTCTATGCTGGATAGCTCAATGGTTGAAAGTTTGCCTAAATCAGCCAAGTTGTGAATTTGTTTGAGCTCATACTCACTAATGTATTGGCCTCGTTTATCGTAATCTGAGCTAAATAAGATCTTACCGTCTTCGGTTAACAAGAGGTTCAGTGTATTGTTATAGGGTGATTCTAAAATACTGGTGTTTAAAATTGATGGCTCAACATGCAATATAATAAAGCCAAGCTGCTGCGGGCGCTTTAAATAATAATCAGCGCTATAAATTCGTTGTATAAAGTAAAGGCTGGTGGTGCCGTCACTCTTTTGCACCATGAATTGTTGCTGACGTAAATTACTTTGCAATACGCGAGAAAAGAAAGGGTATTGAGTAGGCGCCGTGTTTAAGTTACTCGAGTAGTAAGCATTGCTTCTGCCGCTTGGAGAGACTAAGTTGACACTAATAATATCTGGGTAAGCTTCGGAGTAACTGGCAAATACATCCATTAAAGCACCAAGTCGACGAGTATAATTTCCACTATCACGAAGATCGTCTGCTAAAAAATCACTTAATACCGGCGAGGTGGATAAAAGCTTGGTAGTAGAGTGAAATGAGTCAATGTAATTAAATACTTTTTGTTGTTGTTGCTCTACAAAGCGACTAACAATTAATTCAGCTTGTTTTTGTGTAGAGCTTGTTACATTGGTAAGCGTAAAACCACCTAAAAATAATAGCGGTAAAATCACTAAAGGAGTGATATACCATAATAATCTGATACTTAGCTTACTAGTTTTCATTTTGTAGGCAGGATCCTTTGCAATCTATTCATAATTATTATGGTTATTTGCAAATTCGAGTTAATGAATTTTTTACTATAATACACATAGAGACCACTAGAAGTCACTTTTGTCACTTGTTAGTTTTAACCGTTAACGAAAACTAACGCAAATAACTTCCTGCTTGAAGGTTTTAGATATAGAGGCTGTTAATGGAGGTTATCGGTACTAGGGGAAGGCAGTACCGATACTAATCTATAATAGGATTGGTTAGTCGATTAGGCTTACATGGCACTGATAGGTGTTATCACCAACAGAAAAACTGCCTTTATCACTCCAATTATTATCTACTGCAAAACTTGCCGTAAAAGGTGACTGATAGCTACCAATTGCAGGCGGTGGGAAAGACACAATAGCTTGGCCTGTCAAAGCACCGACTTTCGTGACATCATTATAACCTGTTGCATGCATATGGCCTGTTGCACTCGATGTAAATTGTGGCGCATGTTGTGTACCTTCTTGGATACTGCCATTTGCACGACCATTGAGTGCCCCTGTCTTTGCATCTATTTGCTCGTTTCTCTCGCTATAGCAGCTTTTTAATTATTCGGGTATGATCTGCGCAACTTTGATTATCAGTTGCTATTTATGAACACGTTAAGTGCCAAAGAAAATATTCAAGCTATTGTGAAGACGATTAAAGCGGAAGAAGCAAGGCTTCGCCAAAAACACCCGCTGTTAGCCCATCAAAATACCTTAGGAATGGCGATTCTTTTACTTTCTCTCGCAGCGTTAATTGGCGTTGGTACGCTTTATTACTTTGCTATTATTCCCGGTTGGTTGTGTATTATTTTAGCGGCCATTGCTGCGTCAATTTCCCATGAATTAGAACACGATCTTATTCATAAACAATATTTTAGTAATCAGCCTTTTTTACATAACTTTATGATGCTCACCGTGTGGTTGATGCGACCAAACACTATTAGCCCATGGTATCGCCGCAAGATGCATTTACATCATCATAAAACCTCGGGCACCGAACAAGACCTTGAAGAGCGTTTAGTCGGCAACGGCATTAAAAATCCTTTTTTACGCGCATTAGTAATTGTTGATGGCTTGCTTGGTTTACTCATTAACACAAAGCGTTTTAGCAAAGAAATTAAAGACTTTAGCTTTTTTAAAGTATTTAATGCTGGGTTCCCAGTAACTACTGCGTATTTTGCCGTTTTATACAGCGTTATTGTATTTCATTTAGTTAATTTATTTATGCCGCTTGAAGCTAACTCACCGGTTTTACTATTAGATGTGATGACGGTGTTTGAGTTTTTAATGGTGGTGTTAATTGTGCCCAATATTGTGCGCTCAAGCTCGCTAAATTTTGTGACTTCATCAATGCATTACTACGGTGGCGTGAACAATATGCTGGAGCAAACCCATGTAATAACCAGCCGCTTATTTGCGCCGTTTAATTTGTTTTGCTTTAACTTTGGCCATACCCATACAATTCATCACTTTGTGCCGAACCAGCCATTTTATTTGCGCCAGATGATCAGTAAAAAAGCACTTGAGGTAATGAAAAAGCACGGAGTTCGCTTTAATGATTTTGCTAGTATCAAACAGGCAAACCGCTATCAAGCTTCTTAATACCTATGTAATAATTATTAATTGACCTCAAGTTTGGTTAAGGTTTTAGAGTCGTTATCTAACTTAATATTTAGGTAGCGACTATGAACCTTAATCAAATCACTTTACCTGTCTGTGATATCGAAAAAGCCAATCACTTTTATCTTACTTTAGGCTTTACACAAATTGTTAAAAGTCCTCACTATTCACGTTTCGAATGTGCAAATAAAGCTACGTTTTCATTGCTACTTACAGATGATGAGTTTACTAATGGTGCCGTTATATATTTTGAAAGCGATGATTTAAAACGGTGGGTTGAATCACTAAAAGCCAAAGGTATTGAATTTGATACTGAGATTATTGAACTGCGCTATTTATGGCATGAAGCTAAACTAACAGACCCATCAGGAAATCAAATTAAGTTGTATTGGGCGGGAGATAACCGCTTAAACCCGCCATGGCGAGTAAATATAAACTTTGATGTTTAGGGTCTGTTGACCTTTGCGGATTTAACCTTGAAAGATAAACAGACCCTAATGACCTAAATAAACAACCATTACGTATAGCAATATTTTGGGTGAATTATGCAATTTAATAGTGGTGATACATCAAGAATTATTGAAATGGCATGGGAAGACCGTACTCCTTTTGAGGCCATTGAACACCTTTATGGTTTAAACTACTCTCAGCTAGTTAATTTTATGCGAAGTAATGTATCTGTAGGCTCATTTAAAGTTTGGCGCAAACGCCATGTTGGTCGAGTAACTAAGCATCTTAAATTACGTGATCCCGCCGTTGGGCGAAGTCACTGTAAGACGCAATATAAAAATCGTTAATCCGGCCTAATTTATTCGTTGCAAAAACTCAGTATTACTGTGTTTTTGGCAATTTTTAACGTAGAGTTTTAAACATTAAAAAATAAATTATTTTAAGGATTATTATGCAGATCACCGGGTGTTGTCATTGTGGAGAAGTCACTTACACGGCAGAGGTAGATGAAACTAAAGTTATAAACTGTCATTGTACAGATTGCCAAGTCATGGCTAGTGCGCCTTTTCGTACGGTAGTGATGTCGAAGCCTAACGGAGTAACTTTTACCGCAGCTGCACCTAAAGAATATATAAAAACTGCACAGAGCGGCAATAAACGTGCACAGGGTTTTTGTGGCAACTGTGGTACGTCGTTATATGCAACTTCAGTAGGTGAAGGGAATAAAGTGTATGGCCTACGTATGGGCGCAGTTGAGCAGCGTGAACAGCTAATTCCTAATGCGCAAATATGGTGTCGTTCGAGTCCCTCTTGGTTGAAAGAGCTAAATGCAATTAAGGGTTTTGAAACAGTCCCACCAAATAAATAATTGAAAGAAAACTAGTCGTTTCGCTGTCTACTTAAAAGAGATATTTTGGGAGGCAGCTAATGTGTAGTTCAGTAAAATCAAACCGGGCGGTTAAGAAGTCACAATTTACATTCGATAATGAGTTGAGCGCAGAACAACGTTTACGTTTTGCTGCTAAAGCAAATTTAGCGCAAGCACGCCTTGAGGAAAGAGAAGAGGCTAGAAAGAGGTGGGCTGCTAAGCAACATGTTCAGCAACCCAAAAAGCAGACTTTACTAAGTTGGCTTAAGCACCTTCTTTTAAAGTAATATTGCGACCACCTAGATAGCCGAATAGCGCACAACCTAAACTTGCTATGGCACATAACCACAAAGTAGATGCCCAGCTATTAAAGTAAGCATGCAATGCACCTGCTAGCATTGGCCCTGTTGCTGCAATTAAATAACCAATACATTGTGCCATGGCTGAAAGCGATGCTGCTTGACGGCTGTTATGTGTGCGTAAGCTCACAAACGACAAACCTAAAATAAAACAGGCACCTGAGCAAAAGCCTAAGGTAATTGACCAAAACAAAGCTAACTCAGGCATAAATAGCAAACCAAATGAACACAGTGCGCCAATTAGGGCAAGTGAGCTGGTTAAAACTCGTTGGTCTTTTAATCTCGCTAATAACGGGATCAATACAATGCCAGGGATTGCTGAGGCCGCCTGAAATGCCCCTTGCATAGCGCCTGCTTTAACGGGCGATACGCCACCTTCAATTAAAATACTGGGTAGCCATGCGACCATAATATAAGTGAAAAATGAATTAAGCCCCAATAGCAGAGTAATTTGCCATGCGAGAGATTGTTTCCATACATTAGCTTGTGCGGGAGGTGGGGTTAACTCTTTCACTGGCATTGTGTGGTATTTAAGTTGTGGCAACCAAAGAGTAATACTGAGTAAAGTAAATAAACCATAACTTGCAAGTGCTAGCTGCCAGCCCAAATTATGCCACTCACTGAGTGGTAGTACGATAGCAGAGTAAGCACCGCCAAAAATAGCCATCGCCAATACATAGGCAGAGGTCATCACAGCGATTTTATGCGGGAAGTCGCGCTTTATTAAGCTCGGAAGTAGGACGTTACCAATAGCGATACCCACACCAATAACAGCGGTGCCTAAATACAACAAAGGCACGCTGGTGATGGGTCGAGAAGCCAGCCCCGCACCAATAAGTATTAGGGCAATAAAAAGGGCGACTTCAAGCCCGAGCTTTTTAGCAAGTAAATTAGCCAGCGGTGAAGCTAATGCAAAAGCTATTAAAGGTAAGGTAGTCAACATTCCAGCCTGAGAAGGAGACAAGCTAAAAGAGGCAATAATCTCCTCGAGTACAGGAGCGATACCAGTCACTGGTGCACGTAAATTAACAGCAATAAAGAAAACGCCGAGAATGAGAATAATAGAAGAAAAAGCAGTCCGCTTAGTTGGGGGAGAATACAAAACTAAATCACCAAATTGATGGAAAGTGATTTAATTATACCCGAAGGGTAATAGCGTTGATATTAAATTGACTACTCATTAGCCTTTAATTTTTAATAACTTATTCTTAACAATTTAAATAAAAACTAGCGCCTTTAAAAATAATTAACCCCACTTTTTCAAGTCATCCGTTTATAGCCTTATTGATGGATAATAAGGTGACTTTATGAATAACAAGATTAGTAATACCCAGCAGATTAACTTACCTTTGACTATGCTGAGTCTCGCGGTAATAATGAGTTTAACAGGCTGCGAACAGCGCTCAAAAAACGCTGTTGAGAAGCAAGAAAACCAAGTAAATAGCGCGGCGCAAGCTATATTAAGCGATGAACAAAAATCAGTGCAAAAAGTGCAAAAAAGGCAGAAGCAAAATGTTATAAGCTATGCAGCAATGCCGCAAGGGATGATGCATGCAAGTGTTGCTATGCAGCGCCCAGTTTTGCCACCGAACCCAGTTGATGATGTCATATTTGTGTCAGAGCAAGATCGTGAAAACTATTTAAAATCCCAGCAGAATCCTGTTAAGCAAACAGCCACTGAGCCTGTATCGACTTTCTCGATTGATGTTGACACTGGCAGTTACAGTAATACCCGTAGGATGTTGAATATGGGTAAGCTACCGCCAAGCGATGCCCTGCGCGAAGAAGCCTTTATAAACTATTTTGATTATGACTACAGTGCGCCCGAGACTATTAACTTACCCTTTAAGGTGCATACTGAGGTGGCAACGGCGCCTTGGAATGAGCATCGGCAATTAGTAAAAATTGGCATTAAAGGATTTGAAATTGAAAAAGCAGATTTAAAAGCGGCGAATTTAGTGTTTTTACTGGATGTATCTGGCTCTATGAATGCGCCAAATAAACTCCCTTTATTAAAAACCAGCTTGACCATGTTAACTAAACAATTAGATGAAAATGATTCCGTTGCTATTGTTGTGTATGCTGGTGCCGCAGGCGTGGTGTTACCAGCAACTAAAGGCAATGATCAACACGTTATCAGTGCTGCGTTAGATAAACTGGCTGCGGGTGGTTCAACAAATGGCGAGCAAGGCATTGAGCTGGCTTATCAAATAGCACAGCAAAACTTTAAAAAAGGTGGTATCAATCGGGTGATTTTAGCCACTGACGGCGATTTTAATGTTGGGATGCAATCGGTTGATAAACTCAAAGAGTTGGTGGCAGCAAAACGTAAAACGGGCGTTGCTTTGACCACGCTTGGTTTTGGCCAAGGTAATTATAATGATGGCTTAATGGAGCAACTCGCTAATATTAGCAACGGTCAACATGCCTATATTGATAACATTAACGAAGCACGTAAAGTGCTGGTTGATGAGCTTAGTAGTAGCATGCAAATTATTGCCAAAGATGTAAAAATTCAGGTGGAGTTTAACCCTCAGCAGGTCGCAGAATATCGTTTAATTGGGTATCAAAACCGCATGCTTGCCAGTGAAGACTTTAATAATGATAAGGTTGATGCCGCAGAGCTTGGTGCGGGCCACACAGTGACGGCGCTGTATGAGATTACGCTAGCAAACTCCGAGCATAAACAAATCGATGAGCTGCGTTATCAATCTAATCAAGATAAAAAACCGCTTGCCAGCAATGAACTTGCCTTTGTAAAAGTGCGCTACAAACAGCCTGACACAGAGCAAAGTGAGTTGCTTACTCAAGCAATTAGTAGCGATAAAATACAGCCGTTATCGCAGGCCAGTTCTGACTTTAAATTTGCCGCTGCAGTTGCTGGGTTTGCGCAGTTATTAAAAGGTGCAAAATATACGAGGGACTGGCAGTATGAAGATTGCGCTAAATTGGCAACCGCTAACAAAGGCATAGACACATTTAGTTATCGCAGTGAGTTTGTGCAACTCGTTAATAATGCTGCGGCATTGTGATTTAAGTGGCGGAACGGTGATTTAAGTAAAGGACATTATGACAGAGCTAGTTGATGAGCAATTAATGTTGAGTTATGGACAAGGCGATGTAAAGGCTTTTACCCAGCTGTACCTGCGCCATAAAAATAGCTTATATCGTTATTTTTTACGCCAATGCGCTAACCCGCAAGTGGCTGAAGAGCTTTATCAAGAAGTATGGAATAAGCTAATAAAAGCGCGCTCGCAGTATCAAGTGAGCGCCAAATTTACTACCTGGTTGTATCGTATTGCGCATAATGAATTGATTGATTATTACCGCCGCACTGGTACGCAAAGTAAATGGTTAGACGCCGATAATCAAGATCTTGAAACTGCCGAATTTGCTGATCATAACAGTAAATCAGATACTGAAAAACTTGATCAGGCCCAGCAAGCTAAGCAGCTAAAGGAGTGTTTAGCGCAATTACCTCGTGAGCAAAAAGAAGCATTTTTACTCAAACACGAAGCTGACTTTACCCTCAAAGAAATTGCCGAATTAGTGGTAGAAACAACTGAAAATATCAAAAGCCGCATCCGTTACGCTGTAGCCAAGCTAAAGCATTGTATCAAGTATAAATTGGAGACTAGCAATGAGCGATAAGTTAACCCGTCATGATATTGCTTCACTTTATAAACGGGGTGCAACGGAGCAGCCAAGTTCACAACTTGATGAGCAAATACTAAAACGCGCAGCAGATGACGTTACAGCTAATAAAGTAACTCCAATCAATAAACCTAAGCGCTTTTATCAAACCTGGCATGGGCAATTATCGACTGCGGCATCACTGGTATTAGTCGCCGTTTTATATGTGCAAAATACCGAACAGTATCATCAACCTTCAGAGCTTATAAATAAACCACAAATTTTAAATGATCAACAGTCTCAAGTTGCACCTGAGGCGGTATTTGAAGTGATGGAAACACAAGCGAGCGAGCACGCTGAGGTTAAGTTAAAACACACACTAAAGCGTAGTGCATCGCAGATGGCTGCACCTCAATTAAAGCTGCAAAGTATGGATACTGACAGTGAGTTTTTAAAACTTGCAGCGATCACCAAAAGCGTTGCTAATGATTTTAAAGTTATTGATCAACTTATGATTGAGGGTAAAACAAAAGTAGCAAAAGCACAGCTAAAAATGCTTTTAACAGAGCACCCTGAATTAAAAGCGCATTTAACTGATGAATATAAAAAGTTGCAGCAGGATAGTGGAGATTAGGAAGAGTAATTTAAACCAATTTAGATTTTTATTATTTATCATAATATTAGAATTGCTATTTCATTTTTATGAACAATCAATATAATTATTTATACAATATTGATGTATTGCAATCTTAGGAATAGGAAACTATGGAAAGATTATCACTGACAGTATCAAGCTTGGCACATTATTACAGTAACAAAGATCGGTTTATCAAACACAAAGGAGTTTTAAAAGAGACTAAAAATGTAAAAATAAATTATGATTTACTCGATGATAAAAGTCAGTCATCAACCATCATTCGTTTATTACTCATCATAGGTTTTTTAGGGTTATGCAATTTATTTTACAGTTTTTACTAGTTGCTTCGATTGTTTTACTGTTAATAACACTTAAAGGTTATAAGGTTAAGCGATTATTTAGAGTGCCTCTGTATTGTATTTATCTAGGGGGTAACTTTCATAATAAAAAACCAATTTTGTTAAAGAAAAACGAAATGGTAGGCGCGCCTGATGCTATATTTTTTAATCCACTGAAGCTTAGAATCGTTATTGGTGAATTAAAAAGTCATTATTACCGAGGCCATGTAACCGTGTACGAAGAGGCGCAAGTAACCCTGTATATGGGAATGTGCGCAAAGTGGTATTTATTAAACCCAGTATGTGTTTTGCATTACAGTGATGATAGCACTGTAGGTATAAAATATAATCCAGTGCTGTTTGCTGAGATATTTAAGCAGCGCTATGATTGCTTAGAAATACTTCGGTCTTAGGTTTTCGTATCGCTTCTAGCCTTAAAGCGTGGTCGTTTTTTACTGTAGTTACCAATTAAAGCTGGCTGAGATCATTATATTTCTAGGATCCCCAGGAAAGTATCGGTCGCCAGTAAAACTGGTGTAATCGGCACGCTCTGCATATGCAGTATCCATTAGGTTGTTGATTCGAGCGGTTAGTTTTAATTGCTCAGTTGCTTGCCATGTTGCGCGTAGGTTTAATAAGTTATGGCCAGCATAGTTATGTTGATTTTCTGGGTCGGTAAAATAGTCACTAACGTGATGCCATTCTAAAGCAACAAGCGTGTTATTAGTTATCTGCCAGTTTGCCTGTAAATTTGCCACGTTACGCGGTGCGGTGTCTATCTCGTTACTGTTAATATTTATACCTGACAAGGTTTGGTCATAGCTATAAGTATGTTTGGCATGGCTTGCTGCAAGGGCAAGCTGTAATGTATCCGTTAGCTGATAATCAAGCTCAAGTTCAATACCACGGTGCTGCGTTTGCCCGTCATTGACTGTAAAAAAGTCGCTGTCACGAAAGATGACGTTTTCTTTGTTCATCGCGTATGCTGAGAACACATAGTGTAGTTGTTGGTATTGACCTTTAAAGCCAAACTCTAAATTATCGGCAGTTTCAGATTCAAGATCTGCCACTTGCTGATCGCGTTGCAATTGGTATAACTCGGCTGCTTGCGGTGCACGGTAACCTTTGGATAAGTTTGCATATAGGTAATTATTGGCCGTTAATTGATAACTAAGGCCAAGCTTTGGTGAGGTGTTGGTAAAGGTATTTTCGCTACTTGGTGGGCGCGAATAACGACAGCCGCCAAACCCACATTCATTGCCATTTTCGTCAGTACGGCCTGCCAACATATTATTGGTGTAGTCGTAATTGAGTCGCTCAAACCGAGCGCCAAGACTGACACTAAGCGCTTGCCATTGCCAATCTAGACTAACAAAAGGAGCTAGTAGGATGCTGGTAACATTGTAATCATAATGCTTACCTTGCGGCACTGTGGCGATTAAAAAGTCAGAACCTTGTGTTGGCTGGTCTTGGTATTGCAAAAAGTCAGCACGGGTGTATTCGCTGTCTAGACCTAGATTTAAGGTAAAAGTGTTTGAGTAAGCATGTTGCCAAAGAGATTGTATACCAACACCACTTTGGCTGTTTTCTTCAAGTGGTGTGCCGGGTAAAAAGTGTTTAAAAAAGGTCATACTTTGGTTGCGAACATAGGGCGTTATAGTCAGCATATCTTGCTCGGTTTGCCACTGGGCTTTAGACCATAACCTAAATGAACTCGCCTCTCTAAAGGCATCGGGGTCAAAGTTTTGTTGGGCTATTTCATCATCTTTATAGCTTTCAAAGCCTTCGATAAACCCTGCGGTTTTTTGATCAAGGTTGGTATAGCTTAGCCCTGTTGTAATTGAGAGTTCGTCGTTGGTATAACGATGACGTAGGTTTAGTTTTTCTTGGTCGACGCTTTCATCATCACGATAACCCGTATCATGAGTGACACTGGCATTAATACCAATTCCTTGATTGTCCAAGTCTTTCCCGCTGCGCAATTTAAATCGGCTATAGCCGTACGAGCCTAAATCAAGACCGAGCAAGTGCTCATCATAGGTGGTATCTGGGGTGATAACATTAATAACCCCATGTACGGCATTTGAGCCATAAAGTGCAGAGCCTGGGCCTTTTAACACTTCAACGCGCTCGGCCATCTCTGTGTGGGCTTCAAATAGCTCGTTGATATTACAAAAACCTGCAGCGCGCAGTGGTATACCATCTTCTGCGGTTAAAATACCGCCGCACGCACCCGCGCCCGAAAGTACTGGAGATCGCAGTGCGGGTAAATATTCTTGGCCATTACCGTGTTGAACATTGGCTCCCGCAATTTTCTTTAAAACTTGTTCAATATGGGTTGGGGCGATTAAATCCAGCTGGGCTTGGGTAATACTGCTGATCACTAAAGGGAGTGGATCTGCACTTACTTCAGCCCGCGAGGCTGTGGTGGTTATGCGTTCAATATTGTTTTTCTCGCTAGCAATACTTATAGGTGAGGCAAGTAAGGCAGTGGTGACAATAAATAAACGCATTGTTTTCCTTATAAATTTAGTTGTTAACTCAAATCTAAAATAACAACTAAAGTAGTAACTAGCAATTACGATAAGATGAATGTATCAGTAATTTTGCTTTGCTTGATAAATTCCTCATCGTGGCTGACTAATATAAAGCTGCCAGAAAAATGCGCTAAATTTTGTGCCAATAATTGCTTGTTATTGAGGTCTAAGTGATTATCGGGTTCGTCCAGTAGTAATAAGTATTGCCCTGCATTATGCCCGGCAATAAGCATGGCTAATTGCATTTTTTCTCCGCCGCTTAATCGTTGTACTTCACGGTGAATATTGTCGCCTTTAAAGCTAATAGCAGCTAATGAGTATCGTATTTGCTGTGAGTCAAGTTCAGGGCAGTAATGTTCAACGGCTTCTTTTAGGCTATGATTCGTTGCTAGCAGCGAGCAGTGCTGGTCAATATAAAGCACCTTGCTGTTAAGTTGAATTGCCGTTGCTGTAGGTGACTTTGTAGATTCGCTTATCATTCCCAGTAGCGTTGATTTCCCCGAGCCATTTGGTCCTGCAATATGTAATTTATCGCCACTGTTAATTTGTAAAGTCACAGGGTTTTTACTACAACCACAAGGTAGGCCAAGTTTATCAATAAACAGTAAGCGTTTATTGCTGGTGGATTGGGTGAACTTTAACTTTCGTTCAATACTGTCTGGTAGCTGCTGTTTTAGCAGTTGTTGTTTTTTGGCTAACGCATCAAGCTTTGCTGAAGCTAAACGCTCATTTGCGCCTTTACTTGCTTGCGCACTGTTTTTGTTAAAATCTAGCATGACTTTAGGTTGGCTGGCACTGCGACGGTGCTTATTGCCTTGTGCAGCTCGTTGCTGTGCTTTTTCATGGTTAACTTGAGTTTGCTGTTGATGTTTTTTTGCTCTTTTGCTAAGTGATTTATTTGTTTCGTAAGCGCGGTTTGTTGCAGTAATTTTTGCTGGCAAAAATGCTGATAGTTACCAGTTTCGTAATGAATGCCAAGGCTGTTCAGCTCAATGATAGCACTGCAATGATTTAGCAATTGACGATCATGGCTAACAATAACGACTAGCCCTTTAAACGCATGTAATTGTGTTATTAACCATTGTTTTGCTGTTTGGTCTAAATGGTTGCTTGGCTCATCTAAAATCAGTAAGTCAGGCTGTGCTTGTAGGGTACAATAAAGTGTTAAACA
This sequence comes from Pseudoalteromonas sp. APC 3893, assembly GCF_030408095.1. NCBI lineage: Bacteria > Pseudomonadati > Pseudomonadota > Gammaproteobacteria > Alteromonadales > Pseudoalteromonadaceae > Pseudoalteromonas > Pseudoalteromonas sp. APC 3893. The sequence continues at coordinate 68,037 of NZ_JASDCD010000016.1, read as the reverse complement.
CCGTTGTTGGCCTGGGCTCAAATGACTTGTTGGAGTAGTCAGTGGTGCTTCAATACCCAAGGTTAACAGCTGTTGTTGATAGTTTTGCTCACATAGCCAATCGTCGCCTACCAGAGCAAAATCAGCCTCAGCAATACTCCCTAAGGTTATACGTGCAATGGCCGCCAACTTTTGATCGATTCCTAACAATTGGGCAATGGTATTTGAAGAGCCTTGCAAGTTGCGATCACTTAACTGCTGTTGCGTCACCACTAACCGCTTGCCGCTAAACTCAACATGTCCCGTACTAGGTTGTTGTTGGTTTGCTAATATACTCACCAATATTGATTTTCCGCTGCCATTAGCGCCGATAATCGCGGTGAGCTTTTCGTGAATTGAAAAGTTAAGATGTTTAAATTGTACATAACCATCAGGGTGCTGATAGCTTAAATTATGAACGTGTAAAGTATGCATAATGCCTCTGGAGTCAGCAGGGCATGGCGCGCAAAAGTAGTAAATTAGGTAATCTGATAGCTAGAACTATGACGAATTTTGCGCTCACTAACCCTGTAAATTCAAATAAATAAAACGAATTTCAGCAGGTGTTAGTTATTCATTAATGCGCAAACTCCATTAGGTAAGTGCTGCTATTTTAAACGAACCTCAAAGTGTTTGTCACTTACTTTTTATTTAGCCATTTGTCCATGGCGATATCATATGCTTGGGTTATTTTAGTTTTAGGGCAATCTTTACTGCCCGTGATGTAACTATCGGGCAAATCATTTTGAGGCATTGAGCCACCGCCAATAAATACCTTTTTAAAGCATTTATCACCAATACGATACGTGGTGAATTGCATGTTTTGTTGCTCAATCTTTAAAATAGGTTGCCCAGGCTTCACGTGATCTTCAGGAACGCTGATTCTGTCGGGAGCTTTTGGGTTTAATGATGTCAAATGTGATGATGAGTACGAATCTTGATACTGCATTTTGATGTTTTTTAAACCTTTATTGAGGTCTATTTTTTTGAACTCTTTAGCAGTATTTATTGTTTTTTGTTTGGGAGCGGTAGCCTTAATTTTTACTTTATTTTTTAAAGGTTGTTTATTTGCTGATATTGAGGCTGCAATAGCCGGACTGCTTTGTTTTTTTACTGTGGTTTCAGCCAGTTTGGAAGCAGGTTCTACTTGATTGGGCATGCTGACTACATAGACTTTCATTGCTGCCTTTTGGGCACTAGGCATAGTGGCTGTTTTACGGTTTATTAATACCGTGAAGATGATCACATGGATAATCACTGAAATTATCAGAGGCCAACACCATTTTGCCACAATGAACGTTCCTTATAAGATGATTTTATATGACCCTAAAATCACTGAAAAGTGCCAAGTAACTTAATATGTGAGTGTTCACTATTCCCATTATGCTTACATTCTTTACATTCTTTACATTTGAGTTAATTTTTTATTCAGCTTAACTCGCTAAGCTTAAAAGAAAGTAAAACACAGAGATTAAAATTATGAAAAGAACAATAGTATTTTGCGTGATGGTATTAGGGTTGGTATTGCTACCTCTTGAAAGTAAAGCAAGTAATAAACATGACAGAGATAGGTATGAACATAAATTCGATAAGAAGCACCAACACAGAAAGCTTAAAAAAGCGAAAAAACATGGTAAGTCTAACGGTGTCTTTTATAAGTTACCTTCAGGGCTATACAAAAAAGTAACGTACTCTCACCGCACTCCAGCGGCAAAGCCGAAGAAGTATCGTAAAGGTGATAAGTTAAACAAGGAAATGTACCGCCGTGGCAGGGTGTTAAAGCACGATAAACGCAATGGTGTTGTGGTGCTTGAAATAGACAGACGAATCTATCACCTAATGCACGATAGCCGTAAAATACTCGCAATAATAATGCGTTAATACTTTCAGTCAAAAGATTTCATTGCTGATTCATCTGTAGTTGCTATGCTAAAAGCGTTTGTTTTTAATTTATAAAACTACAAGGATTGATGTGTGTTCATATTATTAGCTGGCATTACGGTTATATTGTTTATCGCGAGTATTTTACCGCTTTCATATAGTCAACACTTTGCTGTGAGAGGCGCAGACTTTATTCGGTTACAGGTATTTTTCGGGGCTGTCATTAGCCTTGTGTGCGCTTGTATTACTGCAATAATTTATAAAGAAATGCCAACTACTTTTTTTATTGTCGTCGGGGTAAGCTCGCTCGTTATAGTGATGCAAGGGTGGTGGATTTTCCCATATACTTGGCTTGCTAACAAAGAAGTTAAAAGTAGTGATGAGGACGTAGCTCATAGTGTGCGAATAATGAGTGCCAATGTTTTGATGTCTAACCACAATAGTGAAGATTTAATAGCTTTGGTTAAACAGCATAAACCTGACTTACTCGTTACCTTAGAAAGTGATAGCTGGTGGCAAGAGCAATTAGCTGAGCTGCACGATGATTACCCTTATCGAATTGCATGCCCAAAAGACAATCGCTATGGCATGCATATTTTTAGTAAATATAAGATCATTCAACATAAAGTGTGTGAATTAGTGTCGCCAGATATTCCGTCGATTCATATTCTCTTTGAAAATGCAGATGGCCTAATCATACAAGGTCACTTTATTCACCCTGAGCCGCCAAGTCCCACGGAAAAGGAAACGTCTCGCACGCGTGATAGTGAGCTAATTATGGTGGCTAAAGCTGTTAAAGAGCCCATGAGACCAGTGATTGTTGCAGGTGATTTAAATGATGTTGCATGGTCGCGCACGACACAATTATTTATGAAACTTAGTGGCTTTTTAGATCCGCGCAAAGGAAGGGGCTTTTTTAATACTTTTCATGCCGATTACTTCTTTATGCGTTGGCCACTGGATCATTTGTTTCACAGTACTGGCTTTACCGTAAAGCGTATTAAGCGCTTAGCTAAATATGGATCAGATCATTTTGCGCTATTAACCGAGTTGGTGTATCAAAATGCTGATCAAGAGTCGCAGTTAGATAAAGATGAAAATACATTAGAGGTTGCTGAAAAGCTAAAAATGGAGGAAGTAGATAAACATCAAGTGCCTACCTTCAAAAATAAAAAGGGCCAATAAAGGCCCTTAGATTTTTAAAAGGTTTCTAGAATAAATATAAAATTAGCTGTTGATCATAATTGTTTTGATATTCACAAATTCACGAATACCAAAGCCACCGTGCTCACGGCCGTAGCCACTGTCTTTTACACCACCAAAAGGTAAGTTTGGTTGCGCTAAGCCATACCCATTGATATTTATCATGCCTGTATCAAAGTGTTTTTTGGCAAGCTCTATGGCTTTCTTTTCATCTTTTGAAAAAATGCCGCCACCTAAGCCATAGCGAGAGTCATTCGCTATGCGCATCACATCTTCATTGTCTTTTGCTTTTATCAATGAAGCCACCGGGCCAAATAATTCATCATCATAAGCAGGCATGCCTGGTGATAAGTTTTCAAGCAGTGTCGCAGGATAATAAAAACCAGTTTTATCTGGGATTTCGCCACCAAGGACTATGTTAGCGCCAGCACCAACAGACTCTTGAACTTGCTGATGTATTCTGTCTCTTAAATCTTCTCGAGCCATTGGGCCTAGGTCAGTGCTTTCATCCATTGGATCGCCAAGTTGTAAGCCTTTAAACTGCTCAGCAATGCCAGCTTTAAAGTCATCATATAGCGAGTCGACCACAACAAAACGTTTTGCCGATACACACGTTTGACCGTTATTAATCATACGACCTTGCACACATGTTTCAATCGCAAGTTCTAAATCTGCATCATCGAGTACTAAGTAAGCATCATTACTACCTAGTTCAAGTACTGTTTTTTTCACATGCTTACCTGCTGCTTCAGCAACTTTTTTACCTGTGCCATCGCTACCTGTAAATGTTACACCGCGAATTGCCTTATGGCTGATAAGCTCGCTAGCGGTTTTACCGTCAATAAGTAAGTTTTTAAACACATGACTTGGGAAGCCAGCTTCAATAAACATTGCTTCTATTTTTTCAGCCATACCAAATACATTGCCGGCATGTTTGAGTACAGCAGTGTTGCCTGCCATTACATTGGTCACGGCATAACGAATAACTTGATAAAGCGGGAAATTCCAAGGTTGAATACCCAGTAATACACCCGTAGGCTGATAACTAATGAGTGCCCGACCATTTTGCATTGGACGCTCTTCATCAGCGAGTTGTGTCTGCCCATGTTCGGCACTGTAACGGCATATTGCTGCACACAACTCTACTTCTTGCAGACCTTGCTCATACAGTTTGCCCATCTCTTGGGTCATTAAAGTGGCAAGGGATTTTTTTTGTTGTTCAAAAACATGAGCAAGTTGGTTTAAGTGTTTTGCTCGCTCAGTTAATGAAACGTGGCGCCACTGTAAAAAAGCCTCATGGCTTTTATCTATCTCATTTTTTGCCTGTTCTAAGTCAAGCAAGGTATAGTCTTCGATAGCTTGCTCTGTCGCAGGGTTGATTGTCGTTACTGTGCTTGTCATCTTTATCTCCTTACAAATAATAATAAGTAAGGAGTTTGCAAGGCTAACACCAACTCTTGGCCAGGCAATAAATTAGGTTTTAACATATTGCTGTGCATTGATTTTTTATAAAATAAATAGCTTTAATTTTGTTGTGGTTTTAGGTTAGTGCAAGTAATTAATGCAAATGGATGAAAAACTTACAAGGATTCTCACATGCAAAAACTTTTTAATACTGAGTTATCACTTATTCAAGCGCCAATGGCGGGTGTACAAAACTATCGCTTAGCTGCGGCAGTTTGTAATAGTGGTGGTTTAGGTTCATTACCTTGCGCCATGTTGTCAAAAGAGCAGCTACTAGGTGAAATTACAAAACTATCCCAGGCCACAGGTAAACCTTACAACTTAAATTTTTTTTGCCATAAACCAACATCTTATACTCAACAACAAAAGCGCCAATGGCATACACTACTCGCCCCTTATTTTACAGAGCTAGGAATCGACGAATCTAGCTTGGGTATGACGGCAACACGCCAGCCAATTAATAACGAGATAGTTGAGCTTATTGCGCCATTTAAGCCGCCAGTGGTAAGTTTTCATTTTGGTCTACCAACGACTGACATTGTAGAAAAAATTAAAAACTGGGGTGGTCAGGTTATTTCCAGTGCAACTACTGTGGATGAGGCTAAATGGCTTGAAGCTAACGGTGCTGATGCAGTTATTGCCCAAGGCCTTGAGGCGGGCGGCCATAGAGGTCACTTTTTATCAATGGATTTAAACTTGCAACAATCAACGGCGCTACTCGTTGAGCAATGTATTGGTGAGTTGAATATACCAGTCATCGCCGCAGGCGGCATTGCAACTGCGGAAGATGTTAAGCAAATGCTTGATCTGGGTGCTTGTGCAGTACAAGTGGGAAGTGCGTATTTATTATGCCAAGAGGCGACAACTTCAGCGCTGCATAGGCAGGCTATTTTAAATCAAAATGTAAATAGTACCGCGCTCACGACTATTTTTTCTGGACGAGCGGCTAGGGGAATTGAAAACCGTATTATGCGTGAACTGGGCGCTTTACCCCCTCAAGCCCCAGCATTTCCATTTGCGAGTATTGCATCAGGAGCATTACGAACACGCTCTGAAGCGCTAGGGGCAAGTGACTTTTCGCCGTTATGGTGCGGGCAAAAATACATTACAAGAGATGCAGTTAGCGCAGAAGACATTACTAAGGAGTTAATGGCAATCGATGCATGATTTATCTAAATTTCAGTTAGGCGATAGTTATGCCACCTTGGCAAAGGCTATCCTTGCACAGTGTAACAAGCAGTTTGCGGTGACCACATTTGAACGAGGTGAGGTTTTACTTCAGCAAGGTCAAAAACAGCAGTTTGGCTATTTAGTCTTGGATGGGGTGTTAGCTGCATTTCATAACTCAGATAGCGGCGAAAAAAAGTGCAAGGAGTTCTATTTTAAAGATGAATTTGTACTGCTATTTGGTAACTGGCTCACTAAAACGCCTGCGCTATATCAAATTAAAGTGATAAAGTCTGCGCGGCTTATTGCTGTGCCATTAACTAAAATTGCACAACCAGACTGGTATGAGCTAAAGCTGCAATTGGTATCACAGCAATTATTATTTAAAGAAGCGAAAGAAGCATTTTTGCTATTAAATACACCAGAGCAGCGTTATCGTTATTTGTTGGCACAAAAGCCACATTGGCTGGCGCAGCTAACCCTAACTGAAGTAGCTATGTATATCGGTGTTTCACCTATTTCTTTATCGCGAATTCGTAAACGTCTTAACTTAAGTTAAGGCAACACTTGATTCAGTAAATTAGACTGCTGTTTTTCAGGAGTCAGTATGTTTTTACTATCACAATGTTTGGTCAGTGTTGCTACGCTGCTAGATTTAGCGTCATTTCAATTTAAATCTAGGCGATTAATTTTACTGTGTTTGTTTTGCTCGGTTTTATTGACTGCTTGGCACTTTTTTTTATTGGGGCAACAAAGTGCTGGTTGGCTAATGCTCATTGCAGCCGCACGGTACTTATATTGTGTTTTTGCAAGACGACTTTTGATGATGTTGTGTTTTATTTTATTAAGTGTAACTGCGGTTTCGTTAACGTGGCATAGTTGGTTAAGTGGAATTGCTTTAGCCGCTACACTTATTCAAACTGTGGCGTCATTTCAATCCCATGATCTTAAACTACGTTCCATGATGCTCGTAGGTACGAGCATGTGGATTGCGCACAATATAATGGTCGTATCGCCGATAGCCGTAGTAATGGAATGCTTATTTTTAACCAGTAATATAGTTGGTTTATATCGATTTTATCGTGATAAACCATTCCTTACTAAAGCTGCTTAGCTATTTCTTTTAGCAGGTAAGTTTCCCTAATGATAGATAGTCCTTGTTTGTCACTATTGGCTATTGTGCGTTCATTATGAGCAATGGCATCATGTATGTTTACCCATTTGGCTTGCATACCATTTTGCTGTTCGTAATGCTCTAACTGTGCTTGGCCTAGCTGTTCATCAATATCACAAAAATAGCAGTATGACTTGATGTGAATGACGGCAAAGTCACCTTTATACCAAGGGCGGTATTCTTCATAAAGGCCAAACTCACCCGTAACTTTTATATTTTGCGCACCGGTTTCTTCTTGCAGTTCACGAAGTAAACCTTGTTCAATGCTTTCACCTTTATCAACCCCACCGCCAGGTAGGCTGTAGTCTTCATAGCGCTGTGTATACATAAGTAAAATTTTGTCGCCTTTCAAAGCGATAGCACGGCTTGTAATGCGTGTAAATTGACTCTGATTATCGGCGTTAATACTAGGATGAATATAGGTTTTGAGAAGGCGCATATCTTTATAAGCAAAAATAAATTTATAAAATTATACCGTAAAAATGATCTAAATTAACTTAGCTTTCGTAAATCTTGAGTTAATAATCGATTTCATAGAATAAGCATGTATTTAATATGTTAGGCTGGTCGATAATAAAAAGCATAGGGATTTATCATGTTAAACATTCTTTTAGTCGATGATGACAGCGAGTTTAGTGATGTTGTATGTCATATCGTCGAATTCTTAGGCCACAATATAGACACTGCAGCTAATCTGGCAGAAGCTCAAGAGTGGTTTGTGAATAATACTTTTGATCATGTGTTTTTAGATTTTATGCTGCCTGATGGCAGTGGTTTGCATTTAGTTGAGCATTTAGAAAGTATTGGGCGAACGCCTAAAATCACGTTAATTTCAGGGCACCCATCAGTAAAAGGCAAATTAGCTGAAATGTGTGCACCTAATGTCGGTCACTTAGTTAAACCATTACAACGTGAAGACATTGAACGTGTTTTAAACCCTAAGAAAAACACTGAAAAGAAAAAGTTAAAACCAAGTATTGATAAGCATTTTGGTACATTAATTGGCGAGTCAGCTGTAATGCAGCAACTTTACACCATGATTGAACGCGTCGCGAATACCAACGCAAACGTGATGCTAATGGGTGAAAGTGGTGCGGGTAAAGAGGTCGTGGCGCAAGCGATTCATAATGCGAGCCAGTGCCAAGGACCATTGGTCGCGACTAACTGCGGTGCCTTATCAAAAGAATTAATTGGCAGTGAATTATTCGGCCATGAAAAAGGTGCTTTTACAGGCGCTATTGCCCGTAAAGAAGGTGTGTTTGAGCAAGCAGCCACAGGGACTTTATTTTTAGATGAAGTAACTGAAATGCCTATCGACATGCAACCTAATTTATTACGCGTGTTAGAGAGCAAAAAAGTAACCCGCGTGGGTGGTAATAAAGAGTTACCGGTCGACTGTAGGGTAATATCTGCAACAAATCGTTCTTTGACCGATTTAGCCCAAAATAACATTATTCGTGAGGATATATATTTCCGTTTAGCCGTTTTCCCTATTGATATACCTGCATTACGTGATCGCAAAGAAGATATTCCGCTGTTAGCCAAAGCATTTTTAGAGCAGCTTAACGAAGAGAATGGAACCGATTTTAAATGGCAAGCAAACCAATTGAAAGAGCTAGAAAGCTACGATTGGCCAGGAAATGTACGTGAGCTTCGTCATGCAATTCACCGAGCATTTATTATGAGCGACCCTAAAGGAAAAAATATTACTTTACCGCAAAATTTAGAGTCTCCTTTTTCTCGGGTTAATAAGCAAACTCAAACTAACCAAGTCAGTGCGGGTCAAACGATTGAAGAAGTTGAGAAAGAATTGATCCATGCCACGTTAGATAAAGTGCAAGGCAATAAAACGCTAGCTGCACAAATGCTCGGGATCAGTACAAAAACCTTGTATAACCGTTTAAATGCCTATGGTGGCATTGGTGAATATAGTTAATAAAATCTGGGAGATTCATGAGTAATAACGAAACATTAAGAACACTGGTTCATGATGCTCGAGCACCTTTGAATCGAATTTCAATGAATGCAGAGTTGATAAAATTAGTACTTGAAAATGACATGCCAAAAGACAAAGCATTGGCAGCACTTGATAAAATTATTGCAAATTGTCAGCAGTGTAGTGAGAGCTTACAAAATATTTCAGACTTAAACTCAACTGAGTAAATTTCATGATAAAGGAAAGTAAATGAAGCTGCAAAAGCAACAAGGTAAAACTAATATCGTTTGGGCAAGTTTTATCGCCGTTGTACTGTGTATTATTGTGGGAAATGCATTTTTAGCTAGCAACACGATTCAAAGTTTAAGCCAAACACAACAGCGCTTAGATGATACCGGCATGCTCAATAGCGCAATAGAAAAACTACATTTATCAATTGTTCAAGCTGAGTCGGGTCAACGTGGTTATTTACTTACCGGCGAAGATGATTATTTAGCGCCATATTACGATGCCTTGCAACAATTAAACTCGCAGGCTGCATTAGTTAAAGGTTTACGCTCTGAAATTGATGGACAAGCAGGTAAAGTCGCGCAATTGCTTCATTTAGTCGATGAAAAGGTTGCGGTACTAACACGTACAGCTCAACTCGCTTTAGCAGACAAAGAGCGCAGAGCTCATTATTTATTGGAAACGCACGAAGGACGCAATTTGTATCGTGAAATACGCGTTTTAGCCGATGAAATTCAGGATGCTGAGTCTACTTTTAAGCTGGTGCAGTTTAAAAAATTAGGACAAATTAAAAAAGAAGCTAAAATTACTTTTGCGATTACTGCGGTGACGAGTGCTTTATTAATAATAGGTATGTTTATACTGATTCGAATTAATTTACGAGAATCGGCAAAATACAGGCTAGAGCTAGAACATCAAAACGAAACCTTGGCTTCAAAGGTGACTGAACGCACTCAAGAATTGACGCTATACTCTGATGAGCTTAGTCGAAGCAACCGGGAGCTTGAAGAGTTTGCATTTGTCGCAAGCCATGATTTGCAAGAACCGTTACGTAAAATACAAGCGTTTAGTGACCGATTAGAAACCATGTTCAAAGATGAACTAGGCGAAAAAGGCATTGACTATATTGCACGAATGAAAAATGCGGCGCAACGTATGTCGAATTTGATAAATGATTTATTAGAGTTTTCCCGTGTGACAACGCGAGGAAAAGACTTTGTTGATACTGATTTAAAACAAGTGCTTAATGAAATTGTAAGTGATTTAGAAATCGCGATTAAAGAATCAAAAGCGCAAGTTAGTATCTCAGATATGCCTGTTATTCAGGCTGACCCAAGCCAAATGCAGCAGTTATTTTTAAACTTAGTATCTAATGCCGTTAAATTTAGACGAGAAGGTGTGGCACCCATTATCACTGTAGATTATCAACATCACAGCGAATTTAGTGATGACCATAATACAGAGATCGAATGGCAAGTTATCACTGTTAAAGATAATGGCATTGGTTTTTCACAAGAATATACAGACAAAATTTTTGTACCGTTTCAACGCCTACATGGACGCTCAGAATATAAAGGCACAGGAATTGGTTTATCCGTGTGTCGACGTATTGTTGAACGTCACGGTGGAACGATAACGGCACAAAGTAAAATCGGTGAGGGAGCTACTTTCATCATCAAACTACCTGTGGAAGCTGAGCTTTTCACATTGCAAGGAGAGGCTTAAATGCCATTCACTAAAGTAAAACCTATCACCATTTTAATGGCTGATGATGACGAAGATGATCGTTTATTAACGCAAGATGCATTGGCTGAAAGTCGTGTATTAAACGAGTTACACTTTGTTGAAGACGGTGTCGAGTTACTTGAATACTTAGAACGCAAAGGCAAATTTGAAAACAAAGATGCTTCACCGCGCCCTGGGTTAATTCTGTTAGATTTGAATATGCCAAGAATGGATGGCCGCGAAGCACTACAAGCAATTAAAGCTAATCCAAATTTAAAAGGGATACCGGTTGTGATCTTAACGACCTCAAAGCAAGAGGAAGACATGGTTAAAGGTTATGATTTAGGCGCTGCTTCATATATCACTAAACCCGTTACTTTCGATGGCTTAGTCGATTTAATGAAAGCACTAGGTAAATACTGGGTTGAATTCGTTGAGTTACCTAGTACTTTTAACGATTAAAGTGGAGACGCTATGTTAGATAAGCCTACTAAACTGTTACTAGTTGAAGATGATGAAGATGATTATATTCTGACCTGTGACTATTTAGAGCAGTTAAGTTCTCATACATTTGACATAGAGTGGATAAGCGAACCGAAGCAGGCGGTTAGTGTACTGAGTAAAAATCAGCATGATATTTGCCTGCTTGACTACCGTTTAGGTGCATCTGATGGCTTAGCGGTATTAAAGCAAGCTGTTGAAAATGGCTTTAACGGGCCAATAATAATGCTTACAGGGCAATCAGATGAGGAGCTGGATTCAGCGGCTCTTGATGCCGGAGCTGTAGATTACCTTGTTAAAAATGAAATGAGCAGCAGTCGTTTTGCCCGTTCAATTCGTTATGCATTAGCACGACGAGATGTTGAAGATGAGCGTATAGAAAGGCTTAAAGCTGAGGCTGAAAATCGCTCTAAGGATCGCTTTTTAGCGCATTTAAGTCATGAGTTACGTACGCCGTTGTCTTCCATCTTAGGATATACTGAATTACTCATGCAAAGTGAAGTTAATGATAGCGCTGGTAATGAGCTCGGTGTTATTTATCGTAACGGAAAACACTTACTCAGCTTGTTAAATGATGTGCTCGATTTATCAAAAATAGCTGCTGACAAACTTGAATTAACCTGTACAGATGTAAACTTAGATAGCTTAATGGCAGATGTGTTTACATTAATGCGGGTCTCAGCGCTTGATAAGGGCTTATCACTACGATTTGAATCATTACACCCTTTACCATTGATTGTTAGCATTGATGCTACACGCTTTCGTCAAATACTGATCAATATTATCAATAACGCGATTAAGTTTACCGAACAAGGTGAGATTATCGTTCGTGCTTGGACTATGGTTGTTGATAACAGAGAAATGCTGTTTTTTAGTATTAAAGACTCAGGTTTAGGTATTGCTCCAGAGAAACAGGCATTAATATTTAAGCCATTTGAGCAAATTGCAGATGTAGAATCTCGCTCTGTTGGTGGAGCAGGGCTTGGGCTGGCTATTTGCTCTGAATTATTAAGCCGAATGCAAGGTGGTATATCTTTAGAGTCTGAAATAGGAGAAGGCTCTGAGTTCACTATTTCTCTGTACCCAGGTAATATTGAAAATGTTGAACGACACGTGCTGAAACTTGATTTAACACCCAATATGCAGCAAAAAACAGCGCCTTGTAAAGTATCTGGCCGTGTATTGGTGGTTGATGATTTGCGAGATTTACGCGTACTTGTAGGGCATATGCTTTCATCGGCAGGTGCTAGAGTAGATTATGCTGAACATGGTAAGCAAGCTCTCGATAAAGTGAAGAAAGCAGAGCAAAGAGGAGAACCTTACGATATTGTATTTTTAGATATCCATATGCCAGTAATGGGCGGCAAAGAGGCCACAATCGAGCTTAGAAAAATGGGCTTTTCAGGTGCGATTATTGCACTCACTGCAGCGACGATGAAAGGGATCCATAGCGAACTTACAGCCTTAGGGTTCAATGATGTAATAGGAAAGCCCGTCGATGCGAGTTTACTTTATCAATGCTTACAAAGTTATTTAACTAACAGCCACAAGCCAGCCGCTAAAATAGCCAATGTAGATAAAGAGCCCGACACATCCGAATCAACAATACGGTATTTATTAGTTGAGGACGATGCCGACGCTGCTCAAATTACCCAACTCTTACTGGAAAGTTTAGGGGTAGAAACCGCTATTGCAGACAGTTTTGAGCAATGTACAACAATGCTTAAATCGGATGCAAACTACGATAAAATATTGCTAGATATGCATTTGCCGGACGGCAGTGGCCTTGAACTCGCTAAATATGTTAAACAACACTATCCACATCTAAAACGCGTGATTGTCAGCGGTGTTGAGCCAGATCCTATACAAATAGAGCAGTTGAAAATTGAACAAGTGCTATTAAAACCAATTAATTTGTCTTTATTATCAGGCCTTATTGATGCCTGATAATAGACTGACGAATTACAAGTTCAGGTTCAAAGAGCGTTTGTAATTTGGGTGTCGTTTTTTTATAAACTTTACTTAATATCCAATTTGCTGCCATTTTGCCCATATCATCGATAGGGTAATTAATGGTAGAGAGTGCAGGAGAAATGTGGCGGGTGAAAAAGACGTTATCAAAACCGATAATAGAAAGTTGACTTGGCATATTGATATGATGCTCTCTGGCACTGGCCATTGCACCGGTCGCCATTTCATCATTTGCGCAAACGAGTGCAGTGAAATTATGAGCACTACGATATAGGTGTGTGAAGCCATGTGCTCCACTGTCTTCCATGAAGTTACCTTCGTACGATAATTGCTCATTAAAATCTAAGTTATGTTCACGTAAAGCTTGTTTATGGCCTGCGAGACGGTCTTGGGCGTCTTTTTTCCACAGAGGCCCGCTGATATAGGCTAGTTCTTTGTGGCCTTGTTCTAATACATATTTAGTTGCTAAATAACCACCATGTACGTTATCTAAAATAATACACCGATCAGCCAGCTCACTAATATATCGATTTAGTACGACAAACGGGGTTTTTCCTTTGCTCAGTTCAATTAAGTACTCATCTGTCACAGCTTCAACATGAAGTATTAAACCATCACAATTACGGCTAATTAAAAACTCAATAGCTTGCTCTTCTTGCTCTTGAACACTATGACCTGCAGCGATAATAACGTGTTTGCCCTGAGCGCGAAAAACAGTCTCAATACCGCCCATCATAGGCCCATAGAATGGCCCAGATAGTTCCGACACCAATAAGCCAACACTGTTCGAACAGTTTGATGCAAGTGATTGCGCAATTGAATTTGGTCGGTAGCCAAGCTCCGCCATCGCAGACATGACTTTTTTTCGAGTTACATCAGTTACATTAGCATTGTTATTCATAACTCTTGAGACAGTTGCCAGCGATACTCCCGCAAGCTTTGACACCTCATAAATGGTGGCCATGTTAATCCTTTTTCGTATCAGACGATGCTTTATTTCGAGCTGTTAAATCAGTATTTATTTGCGCTACGGTTTTATTATCCAGAATATACCTTTTCATGATCACGGCGACAAGCACACTGCCGATAGCGGGGTATAAAGTGAATGAGGTTAATATGCCATGTTTAGTTGCTTGTGAAAGCTCAGTATCTGCTTGATAACCATAATAGGCTAGTAACCACCCAGCACCTGCGCCACCAAGAGCTAGGCCAAGTTTAATAAAAAATACTACGCTAGCGTAGACCAAGCCGGTTAAACGTTGGCCGTCTTGCCATTGCCCAAACTCAATTGTATCGGCCATTTTTGCCCATAATAATGGTGTTGCCATTTGAGTAAAGAAACACCATAAAAAGTACACTAAAAACGCAAGGAACAGATTTTCACCAGGGAGCCAAAATGCGATACAGCTAATGGCAGCGGAGATGTATTGTAGGTAAATATAAGCCGTTTTTTTATCAACATATTTACTAAGAGGTTGGGCGCACGCACAACCTAAAATATTTCCAAGCATGCCTAATGTTACAAATTGTGTGACTAGATCTGCTTCACCAAGTACGTATTTAACGTAGTAAATAGCCAGAGTTGTACGTAGTACCATACTGGTTAGTAGCATCAATGATGCACCACAAAGCACTCTAAATGGACCGTTCCGCCAAAGTACAGCCATCTGTTGTTTAAGTTTTAATTGACTATTTTGTGCTGCACTCACGCGCTCTTTAGTGAACTTAAAACAAATAAGAAATAATGCAACACCGAGGCAGCTCATCAGCACCATGGTTAGCTGGTAGCCTAACGCGTTATCGCCTTTACCGAGCCAATCCACAAGTGGCAATGTGCAGCTACTGACGATTAGGCCGCCAAGCATGCCAAATACAAAGCGATATGATTGAATAGATACTCGCTCATTTGGATCTTTACTCAGTACGCCGCCTAGAGCGGAGTAGGGAATATTGATTGCGGTATAAACTAACATTAACAGGGTGTAAGTAATAAACGCATAAATCACTTTCCCCGTTGGCGATAACTCTGGTGTGGTAAAGGTGATAATACTGATCACCCCAAATGGCACTGCTAGCCACAGTAAATACGGGCGATAACTGCCATAACGAGTACGAGTTGAATCAGTAAGCGAGCCCATTAGTGGATCTGTTACTGCGTCAACAATTCGTACCACTAAAAATAATGTGCCTACCACCGCCGGTGATATACCAAAAATATCAGTGTAGAAAAAAGTTAAAAATAGCATTACCGTTTGAAAGATAATGTTGCTTGCAGTATCACCTAAACCGTAGGCTATTTTTTCTTTTTTAGTTAGCATGGTAGGTACTCATTATTAGCGTTGTTTTAATAGTGCACAATATTGTTTAGCGCTTTCTTTAAGTATACGTTGCTGAGTTTGGTAATTAATATAAACGAGGCCAAAACGCTTTTCATAGCCGTAGGCCCATTCAAAATTATCCATTAAACTCCAGGCAAAATACCCTTGTACGTTTACACCTTGGTTTATGGCATCGTTAACAGCATTTAAGTGGGTATGATAATAGCTTACACGCTCATAATCGAGTACTTGATTGTCATGAACGCTGTCGGCCATTGCGGCACCGTTTTCCGTAATATAAATTTTTGGTAAAGTATAAAGCTCATTTAATGATACCAGCAGTTCAGTTAAGCCTTGTGGGTATACTTCCCAACCCATATCTGTAATCGGCACATTAGTTAGGTTGGCTTCTTCGAACCAGTTATCAGCAGTACATTTATAATGGATGCGGGTGTAATAATTGACCCCTAAATAATCGATAGGTTGGCTTATTATTGCCATATCTTGTGGTTGAATGTCTGGCTGTACTTGCTCTGGTAGTTCATTGAGTAGTGACGGGTACTCGCCTTCTATTATCGCTTTTATATACCACTGGTTATGATATTGATCAGCTTGAAATGCAGCTAATTTGTCATTAGTTGTAAGTGGGTAGGTTGGGCTAAAATTAAGAACAATGCCGGCTTCTGTTTCAGGGCTATTCTTGCGCAATACTTGCATGGCAAGACCATGTCCAAGTAACAAGTGATGTGCAGCTTGACGTCCTGCTTTTTGGCTTTTTATGCCTGGTGCATGTACGCCAATTTCATAGCCTAAGTAAGCGCTACAAAATGGTTCGTTTAATGTTGCATAGGAGTCAACCAACCCAGCAAGCTCTTTACTGACAATATCGGCATAGGCTGCAAAAGCATAAGCGGTATCGCGGTTTACCCAGCCACCATCATCTTCTAAATACTGAGGCAAATCCCAGTGATACAAAGTGACATAGGTTTTAATATTTCGTGCTTTTAATGCCGCTAGTAAATCGCGGTAAAAGCCCATACCTTGTTGATTAGCAGTACCATCTTGGTTCATTGCACGAGGCCATGAAATAGAAAGTCGATAGGCATCAACAGCTAAATCAGCAATCATCTCTACATCTTGTTGCCATAAATTAACGTGATCACATGCAGTGTCGCCGTCACTTTTATCTGTAATTGCATTAGGCTGTTTACAGAATGTGTCCCAAATGCATGCTAGGCGTGTGTCTCTCGCCCCCTCTATTTGAAAGGACGCTGTAGCCACTCCAAATGTAAATGATGGTTTTAGCATTGGCGAATGGCTGGGTAAAGAAATTGTTTTAAACACGATTGGGTGTCCTGTAACTTATAATAGCAATTTGTATAAGGTTGAATACAATATAGCTGGTTTATGTAAGCGCTTACAATATTGTTGTAAATAAATTGCTAAATTCGATTTATATGATATAAATGTAAGCGCTTACATTTTATGTTGCAACTATTATTTGCTTTTAAAAATTATACTTAAAGTACCCTAATAGGTGTAATGAACTGATAATTAATAATTAATTAGAGATATATTATGGCACAAGCGCCTTTGACAACAAATCACCACAGCCAAGTACAGGGGATGCCTAAGCAAACATTTGCTTTAGCGTCACTGACCACATTGTTTTTTATGTGGGGCTTTATTACCTGTTTAAACGATATTTTAATTCCTTATTTAAAAGGAATGTTCTCGCTCAATTATACCCAAGCAATGCTAGTTCAATTTTGCTTTTTTGGAGCCTACTTTGTGATGTCAATCCCTGCAGGGAAGTTGGTAAGCAAAATAGGTTATCAGTACGGTATTGTCGTTGGTTTAGTTGTTGCAGCAATAGGTTGTGCACTATTTTACCCAGCAGCAGATGCACACGTGTATGAACTATTTTTGTTTGCTTTATTCGTATTAGCAAGTGGTATCACAATTTTACAAGTCTCTGCGAATCCTTATGTTAGTGTTTTAGGCTCAGCTAAAACGGCATCATCACGTTTAACAATGACACAAGCCTTTAACTCTTTAGGCACAACCGTAGCGCCTATCTTTGGTGGTTGGTTAATCCTCAGCGAAGTAAGCCAAGCCACAGCTGAACAAGTCAAACTACCTTATTTAATTTTAGCGGCAAGCTTACTAGTACTTGCTGTAATATTTGCATTATTGAAGTTACCTAAGCTTGGTAAAGCGGATTCAAATGAAAATGCTCAAGTAGATGATAACTTTGTTGATTTAGGTAGTGTTTGGCAATATCGCCATCTTATTTTTGGTGCTTTAGGTATTTTTGTTTATGTAGGTGCTGAAGTAGCAATTGGTAGCTTTCTGGTAGGCTTTTTAACTCTTGACCACATTGCAGCGTTAAGCGAGCAACAAGCAGCTCATTATATTAGTTATTACTTTGCAGGCGCAATGATAGGTCGTTTTGCTGGTGCCGTCATTATGCAAAAAATTAACGCTCATACAGTACTAGCTTGCCATGCTGTTTTAGCCGTAGTGCTCATTTTAGTTGCTATGACAGGGCAAGGCACACTAGCAATGTGGGCCATTTTATTCGTGGGCTTATGTAACTCAATCATGTTCCCAACTATTTTTAGCTTAGCGCTACAGGGTTTGGGGAAATACACCTCGCAAGGGTCAGGTATTTTATGCTTGGCAATTGTTGGTGGTGCGATTATTCCACTTTTACAAGGTGTGCTGGCTGATAGTATTGGTGTGCAACTAGCGCTGTTACTTCCCATCGGTTGTTATATTTATATCACTTACTTTGCGCTATTTGGCTCAAAAGTATCTTCAACTCGTCATTCATAATTAGGTGCAAAACATGACATTAAAAAAACCATTCACACTTTCGGCGCTGATGATCGCGACAATAGCGATGAACGGCTGTACTGGGCCTGATCAAATGCAAACAAAAAAAACGGATGAGCAAGAAATTTGGCCCATGATCACCACAGGCATTAAAGATGATGCTGCGATGGAAGCTAAAATAGCTAAATTATTATCAAGCATGACACTTGAGCAAAAAATAGCGCAAATGATACAGCCAGAAATACGCGATATTACAGTAGAAGATATGCGTAAATATGGGTTTGGCTCTTACCTAAATGGTGGTGGAGCTTTTCCAAATAATAACAAACATGCCAGTGCTGCTGATTGGATAGATCTAGCTGAAAAAATGTACCAAGCATCAATCGATGATTCACTTGATGGCAGTCGTATTCCGACTATGTGGGGCACAGATGCCGTACATGGTCATAATAACGTTATTGGCGCAACCTTATTCCCGCATAATATCGGTCTAGGTGCGACCAATAATCCTGCCTTAATTGAAAAAATTGCAGCTGCTACAGCACAAGAAGTTATGGTGACGGGGATTGATTGGGTATTCGCACCTACCGTTGCTGTTGTGCGTGATGACCGTTGGGGTCGCACTTACGAAGGTTACTCAGAAGACCCTGAAATAGTAAAAGAGTATTCTGCTGCCATAGTAAAAGGCTTACAGGGCGCTGTGGAGCAAGACTTCTTATCTGATAAGCGTGTGATCAGCACAGTAAAACACTTCTTAGGTGATGGCGGTACGCAAGGTGGTGACGATCAAGGAAATAACGTTGATAGCGAAGCTGATTTATTTAATATTCATGCTCAAGGCTATGTAGGCGGTTTAGGCGCAGGGGCGCAAACTGTGATGGCGTCTTTTAACAGTTGGAATGGCGAGAAAATACATGGCAGTAAGTACCTGCTTACTGATGTGCTAAAAGGCAAAATGGGATTTGATGGTTTTGTTGTTGGTGATTGGAACGGCCACGGACAAATCCCAGGCTGTACAAATGGTAATTGTGCACAAGCTGCAAATGCAGGCCTTGACGTATACATGGTGCCGACTGATGCGTGGAAGCCATTATATGAAAACTTAATAACCCAGGTTAAGGACGGTGCGATTGCGCAGTCACGCATTGATGATGCGGTAACACGTATTCTACGAGTGAAAATGCGCGCAGGGTTATTTGATAAGCCAAGCCCAGCACAACGGCCATTATCAGGAAAAACAGAGGTAATAGGCAGTGCTGAACATCGCGAAATTGCTAAGCAGGCTGTACGTGAGTCATTAGTATTACTTAAAAATAAAGCACAGTTGTTACCTCTTTCACCTAAAGCAAACGTATTGGTC
The DNA here is from genome assembly GCF_030408095.1 of Pseudoalteromonas sp. APC 3893. Classification (NCBI taxonomy): domain Bacteria; kingdom Pseudomonadati; phylum Pseudomonadota; class Gammaproteobacteria; order Alteromonadales; family Pseudoalteromonadaceae; genus Pseudoalteromonas; species Pseudoalteromonas sp. APC 3893. The sequence goes on along the minus strand of NZ_JASDCD010000016.1, from coordinate 48,472 downwards.
GCTGGTTTAGGTGCCGATAACATTGGTATGCAATCGGGTGGTTGGAGTATTACATGGCAAGGTACTGGTAACGAAAATAGCGATTTCCCTGGTGGCACATCGATTTTGGATGGTATTGAATCCACTGTTAAGCAAGCAGGCGGGCAAGTTCAGTATGACTTAAACGGTGAGTTCAATACTCGTCCAGATGTTGCAATTGTCGTTTTTGGCGAGCAACCATACGCTGAAGGTAATGGTGACTTAGATAACCTTGAGTATCAACGTGGTAATAAAACAGATTTAGCATTGCTGCGTAAGTTTAAAGCAGCAGGGATCCCCGTTGTATCGCTGTTTATTAGTGGTCGTCCAATGTGGGTAAACGCTGAACTTAATGCCAGCGATGCCTTTGTTGCGACTTGGTTACCAGGCAGCGAAGGAGATGCAATAAGTGATGTACTATTTGCTGATGCCGATGGTTCAGTTAACCATGACTTTAAGGGTAAGTTATCATTTTCGTGGCCTAATAATCCAATTGATAACGAAAATAGAGGCGATGCTAACTACGCGCCGTTATTACCTTATGGCTTTGGCTTAACGTATGCAGATAAAAACACTCTTGCTGATGATTTAGCAGAGCAAAGCAATGCAACACAGCAGCTTGAAGACTTAGTGTTATTTGAGCGTGCAGTTAAAGCGCCGTGGGGCTTAGTACTACAAAGTGGCGAACAACAAAAAACAATGGCGAGTAGCCGTGAATCTGTGGGCGCTGTCAGTGTTAAAACCTTTGATAAAGAGGTTCAAGAAGATGCGCGTGCCATAACCTTTACTGGTAATGAGCTTGCTGCTGTACGTTTAATGGCTTCGTTTCCGTCAGATTTACGCTCATACGTTGAAAAATCAGGCCAGCTACAAATGCAAGTTAAAGTAGAGCAAAGTGCTGATGCGCCACTTTGGCTTGGTATGCAGTGTGGTGAAGATTGCCAAGGTAAATTTGATATTGCTAAACAACTGCAAAGTACAAATCAGTGGCAAACAGTCAATATAGACTTGGCTTGCTTTACTGAGCAAGGTGTCAATTTATCGCAGGTGTTCTCACCTTGGCAGTTAAGTACTTCAGCACCATGGCAGGTTTCTATTGCTAAGCTTAGTATTACCAGTAAGCAAGCTAACGAGAACGTTATTTCATGTCAGTAAAATCGCTATTTCTCATAGTTTTGGCAGGTGCGCTTAGCGCCTGCCAAACCTCACAGCCGCCAACTCAGGCCAGTATTGGTCAGGGTTGGCAGCTTGTCTGGCAAGATGAATTTAATGCGGCCACTCTTGATTTAAATAAGTGGCAGCACGAAGTTAACTGCCGAGGTGGTGGTAACGATGAGCAGCAGTGCTATACAGCACGCGAGCAAAATAGTTACCTGCAAGACGGTTTATTGCATATTGTCGCGATAAAAGAAGATTACACCGGACCTTTATATAACGCTGATGAAGTAAGTACTGAAGCGCAAGCTAAGCTGCAAGGCACACAGCCATTTACCTCTGCGCGGTTGCGAACTAAGGGCCAGGGCGATTGGCGTTATGGCCGTATTGAGGTTCGTGCAAAACTACCTGCTGGGCAGGGAGCTTGGCCTGCAATTTGGATGTTACCCACCGATTGGGAATACGGCACGTGGGCGTCATCGGGCGAAATAGACATCATGGAAGCGGTAAACTTAAAGACCCTAACAGATGATAAAACAGCCCCTGTAGGTACCCTTGAAAGCCGAATACATGGCACTTTGCATTATGGTGGCCCAGCGCCTGAAAATGTTTATAGTGGCTTGCCTTACACATTTACAGCTGATCAAAATCCTGCTGATGTATTTCATACTTATGCTATTGAGTGGCAGCAAGATGAAATTCGTTGGTATGTTGATGATCTCCACTTTGCCACTTTTAACAATAAGCAGTGGTATTCAAAGTCAAAACAAGCAGATGGAACATTCATAGAGAATACGGGCTTTGCCCCCTTTGATAAGCGTTTTCACCTTTTAATTAATTTTGCTATTGGCGGTAATTGGCCTGCAAATGTTAATGACAAAGGGGTTGATAAAAGCGGTTTTGAGAAACAAATGCTGGTGGATTATGTCCGCGTTTTTCAATGCTCTGTCAATCCTCAAACGGGTGAAGGTTGCGCCACGATTCAACCAAGCGCAAAGTTGATTCCAGGTAATCGCAAGTAACAAACTTTGAGTCTTAAGCCCGTTTTTGTATCGCCGAACTCGTTACATTGATAGGCTTTTGACTCACTCTCTATAGACTAAACAGTGGTTTAACGATTTAGTTTTTGCAGCAATAGTTGACGAATTCTACGAGCAGTTTGCTCATCAATATCCCCCAAAATACCCTTAGCATGCGGTGCTATTTGATCGCCTATATCTTTGTTATTACTAAATACATAATGATCAAAAAATTGCTGCCAATGAGTTTGCTGTGACTGTGGTAAGTCTTTTATTGCTAACATGCTGTGTAGCATGGCATCAAACGGGTTGGCTAGGTAATCGGGCGCTTGACGCCACCAGTAATTAACGAGCACGTTAAATTGGCTGTGAGCGCTTACGTGGTGCCACCAAAGCGCAGGAATGAATATCCCATCGCCTGGTTCTAATTTGGCTATTTGAGCGCTGTTAAGTGCATTTTGAAATCGTGGAAAGCGATTAAGATCGGGAGCGGTAAAGTCAACTAGGCTGACAGCTTGCCCTGCAGGCGTAAACTCTAATGGGCCAATGTACAAGTTATTGACCTGCTCAGGTGAGAATAAAATAAACTCACGGCTACCTGCACCAACACAAGCCAAATTATCAGCATTATCATAATGGGCTGCAATACGGCTGTGATTACCTACCCAGAGGCTTTTTAAGCAGCTATGCGTGGTTACCTCTAATGGGTTTTTAATTGTAAATTCGGGTGCGCAATAATCACATGCAGTCGACCCCATATAGTATGAGTCTGAATTGTCAGTTGTGAGAGATTGCTCCAGTGTAGTGATTAACTCAACTAAGGTACTGGCGTATTGCGTGAAGTTTAGGTCGGTCATATCTGCATTATAGAAATAACGACCTTGCTCTTTTTCTTTTGCTGTAAAAGCACGCACAGGCGAGTTACTGGCAATGCTTTTTAAATACTTTAGTGCGTGAGTATCACCGAGTTGTGCGTTTTGGACCATAGGCCAATGCGCGCATATTCCCTTGATTACGATAGGAGCTGTTTGCTCGGCTAAAAACGCAGGCAAGTCGTTAATATCATTAATATGGCATTGCTTTACTTGCTGCTTTATTTGTTGAGCTGCACTTTGCATTACTGCGCAGCCCATTTGTTTTTAAGTAATGTAGGAATTTGTTCAAGTGACGCAATGGCCATATAAATAGCATTTAGGTAGCCGCCTTGTTGTAGCTTTTGTAGTTGTTCGCCATTAAGTGTATTTAACACTTGTTGGTTTATAGTATAAAAGCCACCCACAGTTACTTTTTCTCCATTTTTTTGTTGGTATTCAATTGAAAACGCTTCAATTAAATTAAGTGCTAATAGCTGCTCAAAAAAAGCGGGTAGGGCTTGGTTTTCGATATGCAGCGTATTGAGAACTTGTGCAATATGGTTTAAATAGTCGCTATTTCCGCCATGTTCTAAAAATATCGCTTCGCCTTGTTCTTGGTTTAAACGTGGGCTGTCTAAATCTAGATGAACGACTAAAGACTGCTCTGGTATACCTTGGTTATACTGCGTTTGTTGGCCGATTAAAAACGGCTGGCGCTGCATACTCAGTGGCAGGTAGTTAAGTGATAAATTACCTTGCTCATCTAGCAATAAGTTTTCATTATTCTCAAAGCCAAATAATGCGAGGGCTTCAAATTGCCCTGTGTTTGGGTGTTTACGAAATACGATTGGTTGCTGTGCTTGCACCTTAGTAAATTCATTTGGGAAAATAGCCGTGCAGCTAATAGTGTCACCCCATTTAGCACCGCGCTCTGTTATTACTTTTAAGTCTTTATGGCTAATGTTATCAAGTAAAACGTGATTGGCCATGTGGCCTCCTGCTTGTTAAATCGGTTGTAGACCAAATTTTTTAATATGATTAAGTAATTGGCGGTTAGTGGGCAGTTTAGCTAAACCTTGTTTTGCATCTTGTTGGCTATTAGTAAAGTGCTCAATAATGGCTGCGGGCATTTTCATTTGAGGAAACTGCGGTAGTTGCTTCATACCATATAAAATGTATTGATAACTGGCTGCTGAAAACACCTCCTGCGCCCGGTCAAAATCATTTAACCATGGACTTTGATATTGCCACAGAGCTAGGTTATCTATCAATGCACTGGGTATTGATCTAGGTGCTTTATGTGCTTGCCAATATTCACTTGTACGAGTTGATAATACGTAGTGTAATTTTAAAAATTCAATAATGCGTTGCCAGCGATAATGAGTTTGTTGATCAAAGCGTTTTGCAAGTTGCGGCATTGCTTTTCTATTAGTTGGAAAATTAGCTAATAGGGTATTTAAACTCAGTTCAACCATCACCAAAGCAGAGGCCTCAAGTGGTTCAATAAAGCCCGCAGACATGCCAATTGCAATACAGTTTTTATGCCAAAACTGCTCACGATAACCAGGGGTAAATTTAAGTTCGCGAATCGTTAATTTACTTAGATCTAAATCACTTTGCGTTGTGTTTAAATAATTAATTAATTTATCTTTAGCACCTTGGGTTGACTCAAATTTACTTGAATACACCATACCGACGCCACGGCGACTTTGTAAGCCTATATCCCAAACCCAGCCAGTATCTTGCGCTGTGGCTTTGGTATAAGAGAGTATTTCTTGTTCATCATCTGCATATGGCACTTGTACAGCAACGGCACTGTCATTAAACAAAATATGGTCTTGTGTTTGCAGTGGCACTTTGTAGTATTTATCAATTAAGCGGCCATGATGACCAGAACAATCAATAAATAAGTCGCCAGTTATTAACCCGTGATCAGAGGTTTGCACTGCGCTGATATAATCATCTTCATCGCTAATTACTTCATCAACGTGACTAATAATGTGATTAACCCTGAGCTTATCAACACAATGTTGTTGCAACAACTGTGCAAATTTACCAGCATCTAAGTGATAGCCATAATTTGCATGTGTTTGATAGTCAGCGTGCATGTGAGTTTTTGGGGCTTTGTTCTGATCGCAAAAGTAAGTTTGACTCGAGACCGCATGACTAAAGCTCACCGCATTATGTTGAGCAAACCAATAAGGTGCTATATTCAAGCTTTGATAGGCCACCGGTAAGCTAAATGGGTGGTAGTAATATTCATTACTTTCGCCATTTTTTGCATCATGGCACCAACCATCAAAACGTGAACCTTGTTTAAACGACGCGTCACATTGGCGAATAAACTGTGTTTCGCTTATACCAATAGTCTTTAAGGTTTGGCGCATCGTAGGCCATGTGCCTTCTCCAACACCAAGAGTTGGGACATTGGGAGATTCAATTAAAGTGACTTTCGCGTTATGAGTTAAGTGTGGTTGAGCAGCTATCAAGCCTGCACTTAACCAACCGGCACTCCCGCCGCCAATAATAACAATATGATTTATAGTGGATGTGGCCATTAGTAATTACCAAGTTTGAGCTATAAACATCGTAGCAAAAAAAAGCCGCATAAAGCGGCTTTTTGACAACAAAATGCTAGAAAGCGTAACGGAAGCCGATGTTGTATCGGGCGCCGTACTGGTTAGCACGTAGTAACTGCTCAGAGTAACGAACGTATGTACGTTGTGTTTCGTCGGTTAAATTTAAACCTTCGATAAACACGGTAAATTGCTCGTTAACTGCGTAGTTTACATTCACATCCCACTGGCCATAGGCTTCAGTGAAAATAGGAGCAGAATGTTGGTCAAAACCTGTTAAAAACTCATCACGCCAGTTATAAGAAACACGTGCTGATAAACCATCTAAATCATAAATTGCTGAAAAGTTAGCAGAGTCACTTAAGCCAGGCAGTGCAAACTGATAACCAATAGTATCGCGGTCAGCCTCAACATCACCAAATACAAATGTTGCATTAGCTGCAATACCAAACCCTGTATCACCAAACATGTGCTGTGAAGCAAGTTCCCAACCCCATAAGTTGGCTGTTTCAACATTGGTATCACGTGATACATAGAAGGTTGCTAATGGGTCTGTAGAGTCACCTAAAATAGGTGTGCCAGACTCGTTACCTAGGTTTGTATTTATTTGGTCGTGGATTGCTTGATCCGTAGGTTGAATACCTGCTTCAGCTAAATCAGCGCGCGCTTGCTCAGCACGTTCGCCAATAAACGCATCAGTGATGTCGCCGATGGTTTCTTCAGTTGTTACATTAACTAAGAAGTTTTCAACTTGCTTACGGTAATAGCCTGCAGATACATAGCTTCCTTGACCGTAGTAATATTCAAGTGATAAGTCAACGTTGTCAGCAGTGTAAGGTTTTAGTGCGGGGTTACCTACAGCCACTTTACGTTGACCCACTTTAGGGTTACCTAAAAATGAGGTGGTTGAGCGCAGTGCACTTACAGGTGGACGTGCTAAACTTCTGCTGTAAGAAAAACGTGCAATCACATCTTCAACTACTTCAACGTTCATATCAAAACTAGGTAAAAACTCTTTAGTTGTGCCTTCACCTGTAGAGAAAGTGCGTTCATCTGCATAGATATATGACCACTCACTGCCGTTTACCCATTCCATGTTTGTAGCAGGGCGTTCAAGGCTGCTAGATGACACATCTGTTTGCTCATAACGTAGGCCAGTTGTAATGTTTACTGGCATGCCGTTAAATTCAGTTTCAAAGTTAGCTTGCATGTAAAATGCTAAGGTTTTTTCACTTACACGGTGATCGTCATCAATTGGGCCTGATTGAACTTGGCCATTAACATCCGCAGGCCAAGTGCATGCACCTAAGCCAGCATCAGGGTGATCACAGTCGATACTCTCTGCAATTGAGACAATTTTGTCAAAGTCAGCATCGTAGTAGTAGTTTAATAATTTGTCGCTACCACCACCTGAAAAACCATCAAGTAAACCAGTGCTATCTACACGAGAGAATAAGCCATCATCATACCAATCAGCTGACTTAGTCCACCAACCAGCAGCTAATTGACCTGAATAAGCTGACGTTGTACGAAAATCAATTTTAGTATGTGAAACACCAAAGTTGATACTGGCTAATGCGCCGCTGTCTTCATTATACCAAGTACCTTTTAACTGATACTGGTCTAGGTCATTAGTGTTTTCATCTTTACTTGCACCGGCAAATAGGCTACCCATGTCACTTGGTAATATTTCAGCTTGACCATTAGTTAAAGTCATATCAATAAGTGGGATTTCGCCTTGGCCAAAGTAAGCCATTTTCTCATCAATATTAACCGTTGGGTTTTCACACCAGTCACATGACGTATTACCGATAATCATGAATGCATCTTGGCCAATACCAACACCTGCACTTGTTGCAGATGAATTGTGTGCGTCAAATTCAATATTAAGTGTGTCAGTAACTTGCCAATCAATATTAAAACCAAGAGATTTGTTTTCGTTTTCAGTTTGGCCTTGGTTTAAGTTGGTAGAGTAATCCCCACCGACTTCTGTTACTTGTGTATAAGTACCATTTTCATTGATGGTAGCAGCATTTACACTACCACCATTATTAAACCATACGCCAAAGCTACGACCGTCTTTTTCAAACTCAAGTTTTGAGTAAGTGTAATCAACAGTCGCGGTAATATTATCTGTAGGTGCATATTGTAGAACTAGTTGACCATTGGTACGTTTACGGCTATTGTCTGAAAATGCATACCCAGCGTTTTGCGGATACCATGTTGAACCATCAGCACGTTGATTGTTATCAGTTAGGGCAAGGTTTGGTGATGTTGATAAATCTACATCTGGGATCCAGTTATCAACCGCCATTGATTGCTCGCGGTTATCACGCTCTTGCACCGAACCTGAAATTAAAATACCAAATTTATTATCATTAAATGTATTGCTATAAATTCCAGAAAGCTCAGGCGTAACATCACTACCAGTTTCATTTGAAGTATCCATAACTGCTTTTGCACCAATTGATGCATGCATACCTGGATTTGATAGTGGTTTTGCGGTTGTGATGTTTACAGTTGCACCAATGCCACCACTAGAAGCATCAGCACGTGCTGTTTTATAAACTTCAACACCACTGACACTTTCTGTTGCGATATTGCCAAAATCAAATGAGCGCCCACCGGTTGTTGGCATTTGGCGGTCATTGAGTGTTACGAGGTTAAACTCAGGGCCAAAACCACGCACCGTGATTTTACTACCTTCACCATTACTGCGATCAATTGATACACCAGTGATTCGTTGCAGCGACTCAGCAAGGTTAGTATCAGGGAATTTACCAATATCTTCAGAAGTAATAGCATCTACAACACCAGCTGACTGGCGCTTGATGTCCATTGATTTAACCAAGCTACCGCGAATACCTGAAACTTGTATTACTTCCATTTCATTTGTTGTTGCGGGTTCTTCTTCGGCGATAGCGTTATGAGATGACAGTGCACTTAAGCCCATCGCCATTGATAGGCTAACGGCAAGCTGTTTTTTCTTAAAGAATGTGTGGTTCATGCAAATCTCCAGATTTGTTTTATCTTTTATGGTTGTTGTCTTGTAAGCGCTTACATTTATATTTAAAAAAATCGCCGAACCCGACTTTGTTAATGTAAGCGCTTACAATAAGTTAGTAGAAAGTAAAACTCACGTCAATTAAAATCAGTTTTTAAATTAGGTATTAAAGGTTATCTATCTGTATTTATGAGAGTTATTTATCTGGATGATTTAATTAAATGCTTCGTATTATGGTAAATATGTGGCAAAACTCGATTAAAAGGCTGAGTTATGTTGTTAACTTCTCCTGCTTAAAGTTAACAACTGCAGTGGTTTGAGCAATCAAATCTTAAAATAGAATATAAAATCTAGCAGAGACTTAAGCACATTTGCTATGCTGTAACTTCAATTTAGCCATATGTTTTATAGGGTAATAGATAATGCCAAGTGAGCAAACTAAAGCAAATATACCTCCTGCAAAAATTGTTTGTGTTGGGCGTAATTATGTTGCACATATTGAAGAGTTAGGTAACCAAGTTGCGCAGCAAATGGTGGTGTTTTTAAAACCCAGTAGCGCTATTAGTGAGGTGCTTTTAAGCCAGCACTGCGCAGAAAATTTGCATTTCGAAACCGAAATATGTTTTAAAGTGCAGGGGGGGCAACTAGCTGAAGTTGCAGTTGGTTTAGATTTAACCAAACGTGATCTACAAACAGAATTAAAAAATAAAGGCCTGCCGTGGGAACGCGCCAAAGCATTTGATGGCGCAGCATTATTTAGTGATTTTGTTGCTATAAAGCAAGCTGATATCGCAAAACTACAAGTCTCTTTACAACTAAATAATAAGTTACAACAGCAAGGTAATGTTGATTTAATGCTCTATAAACCAGATGTGATTTTAGCACAAATAAATGAATTTATGACTTTAAATGATGGCGATATTATCATGACAGGTACACCCGCAGGGGTTGGCCAAATACATGCAGGAGATACATTTAACGCCCAGCTTCACTTGGCTGATCAGCTTCTTGTACAACAGAGCTGGGTTGCGCAATAGGCTGTAATATTAGTTGCTGATAATACTCATCAAAGTCTGTAAATGTGTTTTTAAGCCATTTACGTTGACTCTCTTGGTATTTTTCTGAAGGTAGGATGCTTTGTTTGAGCTTTTCGTTAATAATCTTCAGGGCTTTTTCTGCAAAGTTATTAGGTGCTGTAGCAGAGCAGCCAACCGCACCGAGTACAAATGTGTTTTTAGGTGCTTCAATTGGCAGGGCTATAACATTATCTTGCTTAGTAAAACGATTGTAGTAATCGGCTACAAAAGGGTAATCAATTGAGTAGTCGATATAGCCATGATTCAACCTTGAAATCACCGCATAACTTTCATTTTCACTTCCCCAACTTAAAGAGCCTTTTTCTTTTGCACCAGTATTTTTTGCAATGGTATTTATTTCATTTGTAAATTGACGAGCAGCCGTTTGACCAAAAATAAAGCTGTTGTCTATAAGTAAGTTGATTAGCCGAACTGGAGAGCCATGTTGTCGGCTTATTGTCTTAGCGTTATTTTTTGTCGTGATAATGCTGAATGGCGGATAAACAGTTGTCGGAATTGAATATATGGCTCTGACTGTACTTGTTTTTCTGTAGATCATACAAGGGTGGCAAGCCGCGTGGCCTTCCGTTAGGTATTTTGTGATGCGTTGGTTGGGTAATTGCAGGCGAGAGTGTTTTATTTGTGGTAACTCTTTTATCAATTGCTCCGTTAAATAATCGCATAGTCCTCCATTTGGAGATTGCTCGTGCTTAGCTAAATGAAATGGGGCGGTGTTACTATATAGCCATGTAATTTCATCAATATTGTTCGATGAGCATGCAAAAGAAGCTAAAGAGATAGTAGAGCAGAGTATTATTTTAATAATATTAGGCAACTTAATCATTCGTCTATCGAAATATCCCTGAGAAGACATAGTTAAAGTATAGAGAACTTTCGTGTATTTTCTTGTAAAAATAATGCCCTTCTACGAGGGCATTTATTAAATTAAATTTAAAAAGGCACTGGAAACTGCTGATACACCTGAGCGATATCATTAAGTGCTTGCTCGCTTAATTGAATATTAAACGCGTCAATGTTTTCTTTTAACTGTGCCATATTGGTGGCACCAATAATGGTAGATGAAACACCATCCACTTGATTACACCAGGCTAAAGCAAGTTGCGCTGGCGTGATCCTCAATTGGTTGGCTATTTCCATATATTGGCTAATAGCTTGCATTGATGCGGGTGTATTACGAAATAAGCCATTGCGTTGTGTTAATGTCCAGCGGCTGCCTTCAGGGCGGGCTCCATTTTGGTATTTACCACTTAACATACCCCCTGCAAGAGGTGACCAAGGCAGATAGGCAATGTTCTCATGAATACATTGCTCTATAAGGTATGGCCAGTCTTTACCATGAATAAGGCTAAACTCATTCTGAATTGACACCATGCGCGGTAAATTATGTTCTTCACTTAAACGTAAAAATTGACTAATGCCCCAAGGGGTATCGTCTGATAAACCACAGTGTTTGATTTTTCCGGCTTTTACACAATCATTTAAGCCTTCTAATATATCGAGCATACTTGCAGTATGTTGCTGTGTATCGGCTTCACTAAAGCGCACATTACCAGGGAAGTGCTTGCCAAAATGCGGCGTAGTACGATTGGGCCAATGTAATTGGTATAAATCTATAACATCAGTTTGTAAGCGTTTTAGTGAGCTCTCGACTGCATCAATCACAGCTTGGCGAGTTATATCTTCACCCTTTCTTACCCAAGGTAATCCGTTACCTGCAATTTTAGTAGCCAGTACTATATCATCACGCTTATGTTTATTGCGTGATAGCCAATCACCAATAATAGCTTCTGTTTTGCCGTAGGTATCTGCTGTAGGCGGTACTGCGTACATTTCAGCGGTATCAATAAAGTTAACACCGTTTGCTAAGGCATAGGCAATTTGCTCATTAGCATCAGCTTGAGTGTTTTGCAAACCCCAAGTCATGCTTCCTAAGCAGATGCGGGAAACATCGATTCCACTTTTGCCTAACGGGCTGTATAACATGGTTATTCCTTTTAATCTTGTGAATAGGTTTTAAGGGCTGCTAAAAGAGGCTCGCTTAGGTTGGCTTTTTTACCCGTTTTGAAATTAAACATCACCACTTGAGATGAGCCAATTGTTGTAAGCGCATTTTGTTGTTGGCTAAACACGTTGTAATGCATCATGAAGCGGTCAGCTTGAATATCGCTAATGGTCACACCAACCAATACAGTGTCAGGAAAGGTGACAGGGCGTTTGTAACGTGCGTTGTTTTCACTGATCACCGGACCGATGCCTGTTGTTTGTAAATCTTCGAGTAAATTTATTTGATTAAAAAAGTCGATGCGAGCCGTTTCAAAGTAACGAAAATACACCACGTTATTAACGTGTTGAAGGGCATCCATTTCACCCCAAGCGACATTTATTTTTGTGTGGATAGGGTGTTGTTCTATAAACGATTGCATATCAAAGCTCGGTTAATCTAAAGAATACTCAGGTTAGCAATAAGGCGCTGTTAGCTCAAGAAAATTAGAGTAATCATAAAAACATGCTATATTTTTAGGTTCCTGTTTACGTAAATGACAACTTTAGTCTGATACTTTAATGATTATAAGGAGAAAATTATGAATCCGGTTGCAGCAAAAGTCATCAAATGGTTAGCCTTGCTTGTAGTGATATGCTTAGCGTTTACTTGCTATGCAATGGGGAATGCCTCAGGAGCAATCGCTTTAGTTATCCTTGGCTTTGTATTTGAAGGTGCATTTTGGTTATTTGGTCACAAATTATTTAGCCGTAAAAAATCAGATAGTTCTCAATCACAAACTTCCTAGCTTGCTAATCACTCAAACATAATTAATAATAGCTGTTCATATATACAGTTGTTTGGTTTGAGACATGAAAAAGTTTATTCATATCGACATGGATTGCTTTTATGCAGCAGTAGAGATGCGTGATAATCCTGCCCTTGCGAATGTGCCGCTCGCGATTGGTGGCAATAGCCGTAGAGGCGTGTTATCGACTGCTAACTATATTGCTAGGCAATACGGTGTTCGCTCTGCAATGTCTAATTACCATGCAAAAAAACTGTGCCCTGATTTAGTTATCGTGCCCGGACGTATGCAGGTCTATAAAGAAATCTCAACACAAATTCGCGCTATTTTTAAACGTTATACCGATTTAATAGAACCCCTTTCTTTAGATGAAGCCTACCTTGATGTAACCGATAGTACGATTTGTAAAGGCAGTGCTACCTTAATGGCTGAGCAGATCAGAGCTGATATTTATAATGTCACAGGACTAACTGCTTCAGCAGGCATTGCACCGATCAAATTTATTGCCAAAATTGCCAGTGATGAGAACAAGCCCAATGGCCAATTTGTGGTGTTACCAGAGCAGGTTGATGATTTTTTGGCGCAATTGCCGTTAGGGAAAATACCCGGTGTAGGTAAAGTTACACTCGAAAAGCTTAATTTAAAAGGCTTATACACAGGGGCAGATGTCTGTGCTAAAGGCGTTAATTGGATGCAGCAACATGTTGGTAATTTTGGTGTGTCGCTTTATCAAAAATGTGCGGGTCTGCATATTGGCCAAGTATCAATAGATCGAGTACGCAAGTCACTCAGTGTTGAACATACTTATGAGTACAATAAAACCAGCTTACAAGAATGTTTAGAGCAATTGCCATTACTGCTTGAAGAGTTGACCCGCCGATTACAAAAACAACAATTAGAACAGCGAATAAACAAGCTCAGCGTTAAAGTTAAATTTGCTAATTTTGTGGTGACATCCGCAGATCAGTCCTATCATCAAATTGACACAGCAATTTTTGCAGAACTGTTGAGCAAAGCCTATCAGCGTGGTAACCAACAACCCGTTAGGCTTTTGGGCATTGGTATTGGCGTTAAAAACGAGCAGCAACAGCATCTTCAGTTAAGTATATTAGACTAATTATATAGTGTGATATTTAAAGCAATAACTGCTTGTAGACAACATAAAACCACACAATTAACTATAAGAGAGAACGCTATGCAATCAGTTGTAATTGTACTACTGGGTATGGTTGGAATGCTTTTTGGCTGGTTTGTTTATTCTAAATTTATCGCCGAAAAGATTTTCAAAATGGATGACAGTTTTGTCACCCCAGCCCATGAGCTTGAAGATGGAGTTGATTTTGTTCCGACCAATAAAGTGGTGCTTTGGGGGCATCACTTTACTTCTGTCGCAGGTGCTGCGCCAATCGTTGGCCCGGCAATTGCCGTTTATTGGGGCTGGGTGCCCGCAGTGTTATGGGTTGTATTTGGTACCATCTTTTTTGCTGGTGTACATGATATGGGAGCATTGTGGGCTAGTGCGCGTAACAAAGGTAAATCCATGGGGGCATTGTCTGAAAGTGTGATAGGCAAGCGTACCCGAGCTTTGTTTATGATCGTCGTATTTTTAGTGCTATTAATGGTAAATGCAGTATTTGGTGTGGTGATCGCGAAATCATTTATCAGTAGCCCGAATGCAGTTTTCCCCGCATGGGCAGCAATTGTGGTGGCTTTAGTTATTGGGCAGCTATTACGTAAAAAAGTGTCGCTTATTCCGCTGTGTTTTATTGGCGTTGGGATTTTATACTACACCATTTATTTAGGTAGCAGTATGCCAATTAGCCTACCAGATGAGCTATTTGGTTTGAGTGCAAATGCTAATTGGATCATTATTTTATTTGTATATGCAGCGATAGCGTCGTTGTTACCTGTTTGGATGCTATTGCAACCCCGTGATTTTATTAACGGCATGCAATTGCTGGTGGGGTTAGTGCTGTTATATGGCGCAGTGTTTGTTTCTATGCCTGACATCACAGCGCCGGCATTCAATACCCAAACTGCTATTGATACTCCTAGTATTATTCCGCTGCTATTTGTGACCATAGCCTGCGGCGCGGTGTCTGGTTTTCATGGCATTGTGTCATCGGGTACCAGTTCTAAACAACTTAACAAAGAAACCGACGGTCGATTTGTTGGCTACTTAGGGGCTGTAGGTGAAGGCATGCTCGCACTTATCACGTTAGTTGCCGTTAGTGGCGTTGCACTGGCTATGTCTCCAGAGGAATGGCATGAAATATATAGCCATCTAGGAGCTGGTAGTGTTGGGGCGTTTGTAAATGGTGGCGCAAACTTAATAGAAAGCGGCTGGGGGATTTCAAATGAAATAGCCTCTACATTGCTTGCGGTGATGGTGGTGTTATTTGCTGGCACTACGATGGACTCAGGTGTGCGCTTGCAGCGCTATATCATCCAAGAATGGGGTGATATTTATAATATTAAAGTCATTAAAAATGGCATTGTTGCCACCCTAATTGCAGTGTTAAGTTGCCTGCTATTAGCCTTTGGGGCTGGTGGTGCCAGTGGTAGTGGAGGAATGATTATTTGGCCATTGTTTGGCTCAACTAATCAGATTCTTGCTAGTTTAACCTTACTGGTTATTTCAGTGATGTTGATAAAGGCTAATCGGCCAGCGAAATACACTTTAATCCCAATGAGCTTTGTATTAGTTATGGCATTTTTTGCTGGTGTTATTAAGTTAGGTGAATATTACCAACAAGGTAATTGGTTACTCGTTACACTAGATGTTGTAGTGCTTGTGATTAGTGTACTGGTGATGCTTGAAGCATGGTCTGTGATAGCGAAGCACCGACGCGAGAATAACCCGCCAAAAAGCGAATAGTAATGTGGCATTACACTGTAATGCCAAGTTGCCAGTGGTGTTTTATCTCATCGCACTGAGCTGGCAATAGGTAGTCAAATAAATGATAATAAGGTCCTGAGCTTTTTTGACAACAGGACCTTTTTTTATGGCATATCCGCATGCAGTTGCAGCCCCGCAATTAGATAACGCAAAACATGATGCGCTTATTATTATTGCAGATGACTTTTCACAGCTAGACGATCCTAATTTGAGCAAGGCAATTAACGCTCAAATGGCTGTTGATGCACGTATCGGTAAGCAAGTTACACTGCTTGTTGTAGAGTCTAAACGTGTAATTTTAGCGCCTACAGGTCCGTTAAACCGTGATTATGACGACGTACGTCGTTATTTTGATGCTGCTAAATTAGCAATTAACGAAGCCAAAGCCTCGGGAAGTAAAAAACCAGCGATATTTTTGCCGCAAGCAAGCCAAGATAGTCGTTATCAATACGCATTAGAAGTGGCTTATTTAGGCGCTTGCCAAGCATTATGGCAGCCACTTGAAGCACGAGAATTCCATGGCGAAAGTATTGAGCCTATTACACAAATTGCCTTATTTGGCGCGAATGAACAAACAATAAAAGCGGTGAATGCTATTGCTGCAGGGCAATACGCTGCGCGAGACCTATGTGGTACTGAGCCTGAGCGCATGGCGCCGCCACGCTTTGCAGATTACTGCGTCGAGTTATTTAAAGACTCTAGCGTTAATGTTGAAGTGATTGCGGATATTGCTACCATTGATAAAGATTATCCAATGATGAGTACTGTGGCACGCGCATCGTATGCAGTTGAGCGTCATCATCCTCGGGTTGTTAAACTAGAGTACGTTCCTGAAGGTGAAGTAAAGCGTACTTTAATGTTCGTTGGTAAAGGCTTGGTGTACGACACAGGCGGTGCTGATTTAAAAGTTGGTGGCTTTATGGCGGGCATGAGCCGTGATAAAGGCGGTGCAGCATCAGTTGCTGGGTTTATGAAATCAGTTGCAGACTTTCAACCTAAAGGCGTTAAAGTCATTGCTTATTTAGCTGTGGTTCGTAACTCAATTGGTTCAGATTGCTTTGTGCCAGATGAAATAATCACCAGTCGTGAAGGCGTGCGTGTACGCATCGGTAATACCGATGCTGAAGGCCGTCTAGCGATGGGTGATTTACTCAGTGAGATGAAAGACCTTGCTAAAAACGAGGTGAATCCTGAGCTTTTCACTGTGGCAACTTTAACCGGTCACGCAGCGAGAGCTATGGGTCCATACAGTGCTTATGTTGAAAATGGCCCAGCACGTGCGACAAATGTATCACGTAAACTGGCTGATTGTGGCGATCTATGGGCAGATGGTGCAGAAGTATCGCGTAGTCGTCGTGAAGACTATGACTTTATTAAACCGCGTACATTGGCCGATGACGTGCTTTCAAGTAATAACGCAGCATCAGCAGTTACAGCTCGTGGTCATCAGTTCCCAATGGCATTTTTAGCCGTTGTTGGTGGTCTTGATAAGCATGGCTCTGAATCCGCACAACCTTTACCGTATGTGCATATGGATATTGCCGGCAGTGGCGTTGAAGGCGGCGATTGGCAACATGGTAAGCCAACAGCCGCAGGTTTAAGTAGTCTATTTGCTCGTTACTGCTTGTAACCTAAATGCTAAATAAAAAGCCCTGCTAATTAAATTGGCGGGGCTTTTTATTGTTTGAGCCGTGGTTAATCTAATTTAAAACGATTCACTACGTCGGTTAGTTCTTGGCTGCTGTGTTTTAAGTTATCGCTCGCATTAGCAAGTTGTGCGGTGTTTGACAGTGATTGCTCTGTTGATTGCGATAATTCATTAATACGTAAATTTACCTCATCTGCTGCACTAGACTGTTGCTCAGTAGCGCGTGCTATTTGGCCGTTCATATCGGTAATAATAGTTACTAATCGTTCTATTTCAGTTAATGAACTATTTGCTGTACCTGCTTGTTCTACAGTACTACTAGAAAGTTGCTGACTTGCAGTAACGGCATCAACAGCCGCTTGTGCGCCTTTCTGTAGTTTTGCGATCATCGTTTGAATTTCATCAGTACTTTTACCGGTACGACTAGCAAGGGTACGCACTTCATCCGCGACAACTGCAAATCCTCGACCTTGCTCACCCGCTCGTGCAGCTTCAATTGCCGCATTTAAAGCAAGTAGGTTTGTTTGCTCGGCAATACCGCGGATCACATCAAGTACTGATCCTATGTTGTTACTTTCTTGGGCCAGATCAGCCGTTACTTGGCTTACGGTTTCAATATTTTTAGAGAGTGTTTCAATTGCCTTAATTGTTTGGGCCACAACATTTTTACCCTCAGATGCGTTGCTAGCCGCGTCTACAGCTGCATGCTCAGCGGCCTCAGCGTTACGGCTAACATCATGTATCTGATGAGTCATTTGCTCCATGGCTGCGGCAACTTGGGTTGAACTATCATTTTGCAATTCAATAAACGAATGATTGGTTTTGCTAGCATCATCTACATTATGGGCATATTGGTTTACGTCATGGGCGTTTTGCGCAACGTGCTTAAGTGATTCACGCATTTTTTTTGTGTATAAATTAAAGTAGCGAGAAAGCCGAGATACTTCATCATTTCCATCTTCATCTAAGGTTTGCGTTAAGTCTCCTTCACCTTGTGATATATCTTTCATCATGTCGGCAGCAAGTTGAGTTGGTAGTAAAATACTGCGTGCTATTAAATAGCTTAGGCCAATTAATATCGCAATAATAATGGCTGCATTTAGAATAACTAAATTACGTAGGTGAGCAAATGCTTCATCTATGGTATCTATATAAACACCTGAACCTATAATCCACTGCCATTGTGAAAACCCTTTTACGTAAGCGATTTTATCAACTGGCTCATCTTTACCAGGCTTTGGCCATTTATAAGGGATCATGCCTTCACCTTGTTTTTTGACGATGTTAACCATATCGACAAATAATAAAGTACCGTCAGGATCTTTATTATTACTTAACGATTTACCATTAAGTTCAGGTTTAAAAGGATGCATGATCATTGCAGGTTGGTAATCGTTTATCCAAAAATAGTTATTATTGTCGTAACGCAGTGCAGCAATCGTGCTAAGTGCTTGTTGTTTAGCTTGCTGCAGGGTTAATTCGCCATTTTGCTGTAATTCATAAAAGTGGGTAATAATGCTATGGGCTGATTCAACCAGGTTTTTAGTTTTTGTATGTTGCTCTTCTTTTAGTGAACTATATTGCTGAGTTAATGTTGTGATGCTTAAAAAAAGTAAGCCTATCACGACAACACAAACCAATAGGGCTAAGCGCTGAAAGATTGTAAAGCGACGAAGGTACGGCATTAAGTATTCCTCTATGTGTGCTGACGTTCTGAATATCTATTAAGCGTAGTAAAAAAAGATAATAAATCTAGGGTCTGTTGACCTTTCAAGGTTGAATTTGCAGCAGTCTGTTTGGTATTTAGGCAAGGCAGCGCCTATGTGGTGTGGTTATTCCCCATAAATAGGCGATAACGCAGCATCAATGCCAAACAGGCGCTGCTCTTCGGGTTCTACCTAGGGGCGATTTACTCTTTGTTGCCTACATGGATGTAGGTAAGGGGCGTGAGCAGGACGCGGTAGCTTTGCTCGGTTTTGACTTAGCCCACTAGGTTACAAACTTCGCGCCGCGATTAAACCGCCCCTAGTTTGAACAAATTTAAATCTGCAAAGAAAAACAGACCCTAGAAACTTACTAAACATAAATAATGAAAATTAATGACGTGATGAACATTTTTAATGGCCAAAAAAAAGGCTGATTTTGCAATCAGCCTTTAGTATAAAAATTATTCTAATACAGTAACTTATTTAACTGCAAAATGACGATTAAAGAAGTTAGTTATGGTTTGATGTAAATGAGTCTGTACTTGTTTACCACGTAAGCTGTGCTTTGAGCCTGGGTAAGTCATCATTTCGAACTGTTTTTCATTATCTTGCAGCTGCTTAAATAACTTAGTCGCGTGAGTAAATAATACGTTGTCATCAGCCATACCATGATAAATCATTAATGGGCCTTTTAAACCATCAGCATAAGGGAACACAGCACTGTCGGTGTAACCTTTTGCGTTAGTGTCTGGGTGCGATAAATAACGCTCTGTGTAATGGGTGTCATAAAGAGCCCAGTCAGTAACTGGCGCACCAGATACACCTGCTTGAAAGTAGTCGCCGGCTTTAAACATAGTCATTAATGCCATGTATCCACCGTAACTGTGGCCATATATACCTATACGTTGTGGATCAACATAATCAAGTGTACGTAAAAATTCAACGCCCTTGATTTGATCTGCTACTTCTACCACACCTAAATGTTTGTAGATTGCGTCTTCAAACTTTTTACCTCGGTTGTAAGAACCGCGGTTATCGAGTTGAAATACCACGTAACCTTGTTGGGCCATGTATTGAAAGTATAAGTTTTTACTACGCCAGCTGTTAGTAACACGTTGAGCGTGTGGGCCACCGTATACGTTCACAAGTACTGGGTGTTTCTTACCATTATTCACTGTTGCAGGCTTGAACAAACGGTAGTGCATGACTTGGCCGTCTTCTGCTGTCAATGTACCGTATTCAGGTTTGGCTAAATCATCAAGGTAAGGAGTAAGTGGGTGGTTTTTATCTAACTTATTTTGTTCAAGCCAAGTAATAAATTCGCCATTTACTTTACGTAGTGCAGCTGAATTAGGCTGATTGACTGACGAGCTATTATCAATAAAGGTTTTGCTGTCTTTGGCCATAACGACTTTATGATAAGCACCTTGCTCAGTGATACGTTTGATATCGCCTTTTTTGAATAGTGGCGTGCTGTATAAATGGCTTTCAAGTGGCGTATCTTTACGCCCTGCAAAGTAAACAATACCTTTTTTCTCATCAATACCTTTTAGGCTATCTACAACCCAATCACCAGAGGTTATTTTGCGGATAAGCTTACCGTTGGTACGATATAAATAAAGGTGTTTGAAGCCATCGCGCTCAGACGCCCAGACAAAATGCTTTTTGTCTTTTAAAAATTGCAAATCAAAATGTAGATTAAGCCAAGTGTCACTCGTTTCAGTGAGTGCGACTTTTTGCTCTTTATTTTGGCTATTATAAAAGCGCAGCTCTAATTTATGTTGTGAACGGTTTTGCCATTGATAAGATAAAGTTTTGTCATCTTCTAACCATTTAGCACGGGCGATGTAAATGTCTTCATTTTTACCTAAATCAACCCAGTCAGTTTGCTGGTTATTGATTTTTACTACACCGAGTTGAATTTTAACGTTGTTAGTGCCAGTAAACGGGTAGCGTTGGTTAAAGAGTTTTACTTCATCAGCGTAAATCTCGTTGCGAATAGCTTCTTTTACAGGGCTTTCGTCAATTCGGGTGAAGGCAATTTTAGACTCATCGCCTGCCCACCAATAGCCAGTCATACGGCCCATTTCTTCTTGCGCGACAAATTCAGCCATGCCGTTTTTAATTACGCCACCGCCATCTTTGCTCAGTTGAATTTCTTCACCTGTTTCAAGGTTAAGCGCATATAAGTTTTGTTCACGAATAAATGAGACAAAATTACCTTTTGGCGAAAAGCGGGCATCGGTTTCAAATGCGTCGGTATTGGTTAATTTACGGCTTTTTGCTGATGCTAAATCGTAATAATAAAGGTCACCATTGAGAGGGAAAAGTAAGGCTTTACCATCTTTTGACCATTTGTATTCTAAAATACCTTTACCAAAAATACGTTGGCGTTCACGGCGGGCTTTTTCTTCGTCTGAGAGGTTTTCAGGGCCAGAAAATAACTGTGCAGAATCCACTAAAAGACGGTTTTTATTATCTTTTAAATTGTATTCCCATAAATCGTAACGGTTATAATCATCGGTTTTACCTTGCAGATAAGTAACACGGCTACCATCAGGTGAAAACTTAAGTTGTACAGGCGCTTTACCAGCTAAGCTAGGATCGTCAAAAATCCGTTCTAGTGAAAGCGGCTTCGCTTGTACTGTAACAGCGCTAGCCACTAAGGGTAGGGCCCATGAGAGGTGTTTGATTTTTTTTAACACGTATTTACCTTCGCTCGAATAAAAACTGGCCTGATGGTAAAGCCAAGCGTGGGCAACTGCAACTAAATGCTTTAAAGTTATGACATAGCAAGTTAAATAGAAGAGGATTAAAATGACAGCTGAATTTGTATTAGCCCCTGAGCTTACTCGAGACTGTATAGAGGTTACTGACTGGCCACTTTGTAAAGTGTTGCTAATGAATGACAGTCAATACCCTTGGTTTATTTTAGTGCCGCGCAAAATGGGTTTAAAAGAAAATATTGATTTAAGTGAAGCTGATCAACTCCTTTTAATGCAAGAGTCGGCTAAGTTGAGCCGTTTGCTACAAGATGTTTTCTCCCCAGATAAGCTCAATGTTGCAGCACTGGGGAATATGGTGCCACAGTTGCATATCCATCATATTGCCCGTTATAAAACGGATGCTGCGTGGCCTGCACCTGTATGGGGTAAAAATTCAGCCAAGCCATACTCAAGCGAGCAGTTAGCGCAATTGAAGGCTGTTTTTAATCATTCTTAACGACGTACCTTTGAGAGTTATATGAAACGTATAAAGCAATTTTGCACAAGTTTACTTTTATTATCCTTATCTAATGCCGCTTATGCTGTAGCTAAAGAGCAGGCAAGTGTTGGCTCGTCAGTGCCAGCTAATTTTCAAGCAATTGACAATATTGGTGTCGCTAATTTAACACCCCATGCAGGGCACGTATATTCAGCAGCGCAGCCAAGCATTGAACAGTTTAAGGCATTAGCGCATGAAGGCATTAAGCATGTAATTAACCTGCGTGGGCAAAGTGAACAAGATTGGGATGAAAAAGCACTGGTTAACAGCTTAAATATGAATTATGTCGCGCTACCTATTACAGGTGTCAAAGACATCAATGTGGAGAATGCGCGGTTATTAACGCAGTTTTTGGCGCAGAAAAAAGGGGAGGCTGTGTTAGTTCATTGTGCTAGTAGCAATCGAGTCGGTGCGTTAATGGCTATTGCAGCTTATGAAAGCGGCCAAGATGTAGAGGCTTCCATTGGTGAGGGAAAAAACTGGGGCTTAAAAAGCCTTGAGCCAGTAGTACGTAATGTTATTAGTAAATCAACATTAAAAAAATGAGCGGAGTTGAATTCGCTCATTCTTTATGTATAAAAGAGTTACAGCGCAGGCTTTAACTCTTTTAAATTTATTAAAGCCCTAAAACATTTTTACCTTGCTTAAAGGTAACATCGACTGGAATATTTGCTTGGCTTAGTTTTTCTAAGTCTTTAGCAAGCTCGGCTTTAATATCACCATGAGTAGCAATTAGTTGATCTACTTTTTGGTAATCACCATCCCCTTGTAAAGTCAAAATAAGGTTAGATAGCTTAGCCATTGCCTGGCCCATTTTTTCCATGTTGACACGGTAAAGGCCTTGCTCATTTTTTGAGAATGCGCCTTCTTGAGCAAAAAAGTTAAAACGAATCATGTTTGCTTTACCATGGGCACTTGATGCACCAAAGCGAACTGAACGGAAAATACCCGCCATAAACGTGGTGTAGTAATCTTCAAGAGTACCTTGAGTGATCTCGCCCTTTTTAAGCAATTGCTCAACCATATATAAGCCAAGAATATCGGCTTTACCTTCTTCAAGTGCGCTTGCATGTTCTTGTAAAGACTGGCGAACAGTACCTTTATCAGTGATTGTGTTTTTTATACCTAATCCGTGAGCCACTTCGTGGAACATGGTATTAGCAAAAAAGGCATCAAAAGTAATGTGCTTACGTTGCTCTGGCACAATTAACTGTTCAGCAATAGGTACTAAAATTTTATCAAACTTAGCACGCATTGCGTTTTTTAGTTGTAAACGACGAGTGCCTTTTTCAAGCTGTACTTGTTCGTCATTTGGTAGGTTGATTGCAATGGTTTTACTACCCGCATTTGAGTGGCCTGCGTAATAAACCACGTCATAAGCGTTTAAGTCGGCGTCTGAGCCTGGCACTTCTTGTTTGTATTTTTCATCAACAGGTAGGCCTTTTTGTAATTCAGGTAAAAAGGCTGCAAACTTAGCCAAGCGCTCACTCCAGGCTAAGTCTTTAACAAGTACATAAGATTCAAATGCCGCACGTGAACCAAATAATTGATCTTCATAAGTTTCGATTGGGCCAATAACCACATCAATCGGGTTATTTTTCATATCCATCCACGCGAAGTCTGACGCTTGATATTCATCACTTAAAAGTGCATCAGCGCGCAAAGATAAGTAATTAGCAAACTCTTTATCGTCGGCTAGTTTACTCGCTTCACGTAGTAGGTTTGCTGTTTTTTCTAGTGCTTGTGCGTATTCTACAGAATACGAAACGGTATAAAGTTTGCCGTTTTCATCACGTTTAACAACAGAATAAAGGCCATTTTTGTCTTCAACATCTGAGCTGTTTAATTCTTCTTTTGTAATATCAGCAGGGTAGAATTGCGCGCCAGGCGCTTTTTCATCATACCCAGATAAAAAAGCTTGGTCGCCATTTAAACGATCCCAAGGTCCATAGTTAATGTCTGCAAACTTTTGCACTTGTGGGTCATTAATTTTTGCCAAAAAGCTGGTTTTGTCTTCACCAAAGGCTTGACGCCAAAATAGCTCATCCATAACTTTTGATGCATCGATTAGCTTTGCAATCATGGCTTTTTGATTATCACTTAAATGCGTTAAATCAGTTGTTAAACTAAAATCAGTGTAAATAGCTAAGCGATCGGCATCGGCATTAATTAGCTGAGGAGAATCGGTTGTGGCAGGGGCTTTTTCTGCAACTGCGGCATCTGTTTTAGGTGTAACGGCTTGTTCTGAACATGCACTAAGAAAAGCTGCACCGCAAAAAATCAGTGCTTGGCTAATTTTGTTAAGAGTCATTTTGTTGCCTGTTAAAAGTGAAGTTATAAATCAGCAGCTAAATAAATTAGGCTGCTTGCTCGCTTGTGTTATGCATTAAAGCAAAACTTATGCGCAAATAGCAAGTTTGCTGCGTTTGAACCAATAAAGATTGGGTAGTATTGTATGATGAAAAAATAAAACACAGATAATTTGTGTAATTTTCTTAACTTTAGCGGTAAGTTAGACAATACTAACAATTAAACTTATAAAAACATCAGTGCTTAGCAAGCATCATGTTGCTGCAGGCTAACTCAAAAGGATGGCACATTTATGTCAACAGAAAACGCGCTATTAACCATTTTGGTTGACCGTATAAATAACGACACTTTAGTGTTACCAACGCTGCCAGAAGTTGCAGTTCGTGTTCGTCAAGCCGCAGACGACCCTGACGTTAATTTAGCGCAAATGGCTGATGTGATCTCTCATGATCCTGCATTAGCAGCGCGCATGATAAAAGTTGCCAATAGTGCGTTTATGGGACGCTCAATAAAGGTAACTAATTTGAATCAAGCGGTAACACGAATCGGCCTAAGACAAATTAAAAATATTGCCACCGCGATGGCGATGGAACAGCTGTTTGTGTCAAATAACGAACTTATTAAAGGTTATATGGATAAAGCCTGGCAGAAAACACTTAAAGTGGCGTGCCATTCAATTTCACTGATGGAGTTCTTTTTAAAAGAAAACAAGCAGACATCGTTGAATCGTGACACCATTACACTGGCATCATTAGTTTATAATATTGGTGTGTTACCTATTTTAACTGAGGCTGAGCGCCACCCTGAAGTGTTTGCAAACCCGAGTTTTTTAGCTCATGCGATTCAAAAGCTCAGTGGCAAAGTCGGTGGAGCGATTATGCGTGCATGGGATTTCACTGACGAATTTGTCGAAGTGGCTGAAAGTTGGGCTAACCCTAACTATCGCCCTGAGCATATCTGTTATGTTGATTTCATTCGTATCGGGGCAATTATGGAAGGAATTTTACAAGTGTCAGATAAATCTGCGGCATTACAGATGTATATCGATAAAGGTGTTATTCCATCATTAGAGATATTTGCAACAGATGAATACAACGACATGTTAGATGATGTGAAATCGGTTTTTAGTTAAAGCTTGATCGCAGGTTGAGTAAAAAGCGCCAAAACGTGGCGCTTTTTTACTTTTTAACCGTTAAGCTAAATCTTCAGCATCACCTAAGCCTGATGTTAACTCTTCTAGCATTTGCTTAATCTCTTCTGAAGCAAGAATAAAGTCCGCATCGAGCTTAATTATCATGTCTTCTTTTGGAATATCAGCATTCTCTTCTTTGAGTGTTTCAGAATAGCTTAAGCGTTTTATTGAGCCGTCATTCTGTAGCATAAACTTAAGGCGTTCTTGCCAATCAAGGGCCAGCTTGGTTACACGCTTTCCGCTCTCAAGGTGTGATTTAACTTCATCACACGCTAAGTCATGCCCTTTTAATTTTACTTGTGCGCCACTGTCATCAGCCTCTTCAAGCTCTGCATCAGAGCCTATAGCAAAGCCTTCAGGGGTACTGAAGTTAGTTAGCCAATCAGTTAAAAATACGTCTAAATCATAGTTAGCAAACGCAGGAACAACAGGTAGTGTGCCAAGTGATTTACGTAATAGTGCTAATAGTTCTTCAGCTTTATTGAAACTGCCACTGTTAACAACAACCCAGCCATTTTCTTGGTCGATAAATGCAAATTGTAAGCTCGACTTTTTAAAAGCTTGTGGTAACAAGGTGTGAAGAATGTTCTCTTTTAGCTCGTCTTTTTCTTTTTTCTTAACAGGGCGATTTTCTTCTGCTTCTATTTGCTCTATTTTCTCTGCAACCATTTCGTTTACAACAGCCGCAGGAAGTACTTTTTCTTCGCGCTTTGCACACACTAAAATGCTTTTTTGTGAAAAGTGAGATAATGACTCGCCATGTTTACCAAAAGCTTTGGTCCAGCCAAAGGTGCTTAAGTCTTGGCTACCACAAGGGCGAAATACATCTTGTTCTAGCGCGTTATCGAAGTCTTCTTGGGTGTATGAAACATCTTGCTTAAAGCGATAACAAATCAGGTTACTAAACCACATAGGGGAATTGATCCATTTGGTAAATTTGCTCAATCATAGCAATAAAAACCGCATGCTGGAACGGCTGATTTAGTTAATGCTCAGCAATTAAGCCAAGCATTAACCTAAACTTAAAATGCCGTTAATTATTGAAGATAGAGAGTGGCTTTGGCATGTTCTTAGGAAAGCTAATATGGTAGTGCAAGCCATTGCCTGGCGAGCTTGACGCTTCAATCTCACCGCTTAAGGTTTGTTTTACTAAGTTAAATGTAATGTGGGTGCCTAAACCACTGCCACCTTGATCACGTTTAGTGGTAAAAAATGGGTCAAATAACTTTTCGAGTTGTTGCTCGCTAACGCCATTACCATTATCTTTGAAATCTATAATGACTTGGCTGTCGTCATCTTTAATCAGAATATCAATAACGCCATTATTTACACCATCAAAGCCATGTATAAGTGAGTTCATAATCAAATTAGTAAATATTTGGCTGATCGCACCAGCCGGTAGATTCAATATGAGATCTTCAGGGCAATCTAAATTAATATGATGGCTAGTATTTTTAATTTTTGGATGTAATGATCGAATAACTTCGCCAAGATACTCTTTAAAGTTAATGGTTCTTACAGCTTCACTGGCTTGGTCCACCGCAATTTGCTTAAAGCTAGCAACAAGCTCTGACGCTCTATCTAAATTACTAGTCAGTAAGCTGGTGCTTTGTTTGGCGTCATTAATAAACTCTTCTAATGCTTTAGGCGACAAAGTTTTATCTTTATAGGCCGTTTCAATTTGCATTAAGCGCTCTTGTAAAAATGAGGTAGCTGTTACACCTATGCCTACAGGAGTATTAATATCGTGTGTAATACCCGCAACCAGACCGCCTAAAGCGGCCATTTTCTCAGAGCCGACTAGGCGCTCCTGTGCTAGATTTAACTCATCTACGTAACGTTGCATTTCTTTTTGTTTGGTAAGCAGCTCTTGCTCGGTATGACGGCGTAAGTCTACTTCTTCAGTCAATGTGAGTTTTTGTTTTTCAAGCTCATATTTTTGCTGTTGTAAGTCCATCATAGCTTGGCTGAGGTTTGAAGTTTTACGTGCCACTTCTTGTTCTAATTGCAGGTTGTGTTGATCGAGTTTTTCATTGGAGATGATTAACTCTTTCTGCGTATGCTCAAGCTCTTGTCGATATTGCACGACTTTATCAATTAACTTATTAAAAGACTGCTCCATTACTTTTAATTCGTTATGTTCAGTCGTTTCTATATTTATATGTTGGCCTTCAAGATCGTTAAGTTCTAAGTCTTCAATTTGCTCTGTTAGCTGCTCTAGAGGGTCGGTTAATAACTTTCTAAATGCAATTAAAAACAAAATTATTAAAAAGGTGGTTTTGATCATCGCATTACCAATTAAAAAGTAAATTGAGATCATAATGCGGCTAAAAACCACTTCTCGGCTAGAAAATAAGGTGACATCGCCTACTTGCGTTGCGCGCCCTGAAAACTCAAAAATGAGTGGGAAAGTATAACCAAATAAACCTGATGGTGTGTCTTCTATTATTGCTTCTTCTTGTACAAGTTGCTGGCTGTATAACTCGCGAATATCTAAAGAACGACCCAGTTGGGAGATTATTTCTCCGCTATCATCACGCACTATAATGCCTTCAATCATCGGAATAGCAAGTAAGCCTTCGGCTGTGGTGATTGTTTGCTTAGTGTTTAATTCCCATATGGCACGGGTTAAGCTTCGACTAAAGGTTTTTTGTAGTGTTGTAAGCTCGTCACGAATATAATCTTTTGTGTTTACGTATTCTGCAATAACTTGGCCACAAGTGACTACAAATGTAAGTAAAAAGTAGACTGATAATACGCTGGTCAATAGCTTTTTAGAGAGGCTTTTTTGTAGCATGGATTGTCCATAGCTCCTTGGTGGCAATTACATTAAGTTATGCTTGCTACTAAAGTTAGCTAATAAACGTCTAAAAATAAATAAAAGAATCATTTTTCGTTAACAAACATAGTAAATATTCTTTTTTAGCAAAAACTTAAGCTTATCTAGCTTGATTATTTGTGTTATAAAATCACAGTCGTTTAGTAAATAAAAATGAGTAGAAAACTCGCTCATTAACTTTTTTATTCTTAATCAAGTTGTTAATGGTATGAATTTTTCAATATTAGTATGTGATGACTCAACTGTAGCACGTAAGCAGGTTGTTCGCTGTTTAAATGAATGTATTGAAGCAGATATTATGCAAGCAAAGAACGGCAAAGAAGCTTTAATGTTGTTGCAAGAGCATTGTTTTGACTTGGTTTGTCTTGATTTAACTATGCCTGAGGTCGATGGTGTACAGGTGTTAGAAGCAATCAAGATGCAAAAAATAGAGTGCTTTGTATTAGTGATTTCTGCTGATATTCAAACACAAATGAAGCAGCGTGTGGCAAAGTTAGGGGCAATTGACTTCATTAACAAGCCAATAGATAAGTCGAAATTAAACGAAATCCTGCATAAATTTGGCATTCATTAGATTGCTATATAACCAGTTAGCATAATTTATCTTTTAATTTAGGGTTGACATAACAGCCTCTTTTCAGGCAGTCTAAAGGCTATGAAAACAAATAATCAAGTACTGACCATTATTATTACAACCACCATTCTTACTGGATAGTGGCATAGGTCGGTGCAACAAATTTAAAGGCCTGTGTTCACTAAGAACACAGGCCTTTTTTCGTTTTATGGGATGAGGAAACATAAAAATGCGAGTATTAAAATTTGGTGGGTCATCACTTGCCGACTTTGCGTGTTTACAACAGGTAGCTCAGTTAGTCAAAGCACAACTAAAAGATGAAATGTTATTGGTACTATCTGCACCTGGTGGTATGACTGATTCACTTGTCGCACTAGCAAGTAGTGCAGAGCAAGGACTTGATTACAGTCAGCAGTGGCAAGTATTAACAGCACGCTGTGAAAGCTTAAAAAGCGCGGTAGAAGCCGATTTTGGCCAAGTCGAAAACTGGCCAGATTTAAGCGAATTAGCGAACAAGCTTGCTGGTGTAAAACTTATACAATGCTGCCCCGATGAAGTGCGTGCCTATGTAATTAGCTTTGGCGAGCGTGTCAGCGTGTCATTAATGCAGTGTTTGCTAAGTTCACATAATGCACGTTATTTAGAAGCCACTGCATGTATTGCATCTACGGGTGGTCATATTGATGCTGAAGCTGACTTAGCTGCGAGCAAAGTACGTTTTCAAGCTGCATTAAAAGAAAGCCCAGCCAGTATTTACATCATGCCAGGTTTTACTGCAAGTAATGATCAAGGTGAGCTTACAACACTTGGCCGTAATGGCTCAGATTATTCAGCAGCGATAGCCGCTGCATGCCTTGAAGCCGATGTATGCCAAATCTGGACCGATGTAGATGGTGTTTATAATGCCGATCCTCGTTATATCAAAAAAGCCACTAAAGTTGATTATCTTTCTTATAAAGAAGCGATGGAGCTATCTTATTTTGGTGCCAAAGTACTTCACCCAAAAACAATTTTACCATGCGCTAAAGCGGGCGTGCCATGTGAGATTAAAAATACTCATAACCCTGATGCGCAAGGCTCATTGATTGGTAACGATTACTCATCAGATGAACCAGTAAAAGCACTGTCTAGTTTACAAGATCTTGCTATGTTAACGGTGTCTGGCCCAGGTATGAAAGGCAAGGTTGGCATGGCATCAAAAGTATTTAATGCCCTTGCTCATGATAACGTGTCTATTGTATTAATCACGCAATCATCGTGTGAATTTAGTATCAGTTTCTGCGTTCATGAATCAGATTTAGCCCTTGCACTTGAAGCTTTACAAACGGCCTTTGAGCTAGAGTCGCAAGCGGGCTTAATCGAACCAGTACAAGTACAGCGCAATTTAGCGATTGTCACACTCGTTGGTGACAACATGCGCGCGCATAAAGGCTTAGCGGCTAAGTTTTTTGCCTCTTTAGCGCAAGCACAGGTAAACATTGTGGCGATTGCGCAAGACTCAACAGAAAGTGCAATCTCAGCGGTTATCGATGGTGAATTGTGTAACGATGCCGTTAAAGTGTGCCATGAAAACTTTTTTACTCATATTCCATCAATTGATGTGTTTTTACTTGGCTGCGGCTTAGTTGGTCAAGAGCTAATTCAACAACTTGAGCGTCAACAAGCGTGGCTTGAAAAACGTAACATTAAACTTAATTTGTATGGCGTAGCTAACTCTCGTCAACTTCATTTAGATAGTGAAGGGGTGCAATTTGGAGATTGGCAACAAAAGCTCGCGGCATCAGAACAAGCGTTTGACCTAAAACTGGTTGAGCAATTTGTAAAGCAAAATCATTTAATCAACCCAGTGTTAGTTGACTGTACATCTTCGGATGCTTTAGCTGCGCAGTATGTCGACTTTTTAAATGCTGGCTTCCACGTAGTTGCGGCTAATAAAAAAGCGACCACCAGTTCATATACGTATTACCAAGACTTAATCAGCGCAACACAAAAAAATAACCGTAAATTTTTATATGAGACAAACGTAGGTGCGGGCCTTCCGGTTATTGATAATTTGCAGTCACTATTTGGTGCTGGAGATGAGCTTATTGAATTTAGTGGTATTTTATCTGGTTCTCTGTCGTACATGTTTGGTGCGTTAGAAGACGGCTTATCACTATCAGCAGCAACGGTAAAAGCGAAAGAAAACGGCTTTACTGAGCCAGACCCGCGTGATGACTTATCAGGCACTGATGTTGCGCGTAAGCTATTAATTATTGCCCGAGAAGCTGGATTAAAACTAGAGCTAAGCGATATCGAAGTGGAATCTGTGCTACCTGAAGGGTTTGCACAAGGTGACAGTGTTGATGACTTTATGGCTAAACTGCCTAGTTTAGATGCCGCCTTTAATGATCGTATTCAAAGTGCAGCAAGTGAAGGCAAAGTACTACGTTATGTTGGTACAATTAAACAAGGTCACTGCAAAGTTGGTATTGAGGCTGTAGATTCAAGCCACGCATTGAGTGTTATTCGTGACGGTGAAAACGCATTAGCAATTTTGAGTGAGTACTACCAGCCACGTCCATTTGTAATTCGTGGCTATGGTGCGGGCTCTGCTGTAACAGCCGCAGGCGTATTTGCAGATATCTTAAAAACATTATCTCGATAGGAGAGGGCTATGATTGAAGTATACGCGCCGGCTTCTATCGGTAACTTTGCGGTAGGGTTTGATGCTTTAGGTGCTGCGCTTGCACCGATTGATGGGACTTTATTGGGTGATGTAGTTGTTGTTAGCTCAGCGCCAGCTGATGAGTTTATTTGCTCTGGTGACTATGCCCATAAGCTACCCAGTGATGCCAGTGAAAATTTAGCGTATCAATGCTTGGTGCATTTTCGTGAGCATGTTGCGCCTAATATGCCTACTGTTAAGCTGGAGCTTAAAAAGAACTTACCAATTGGCTCAGGGTTAGGATCAAGTGCATGTTCTGTGGTTGCCACATTTGCAGCGCTTGATAAGTTTGCTGATAGCCAGCTTAGTCAAGTTCAGCTAATTGAATTAATGGCTGATTTTGAAGCCATTGTCAGTGGGGGTCGTCACTATGACAACATTACCCCATGTTACTTAGGCGGTTTGCAGCTAACGGGCGATCTAATCCCTGATAAATCGATTAGTTTACCTGTGGATGATAACTGGTATTACGTGGCGGCTTTCCCTGGTTTTTCACTCAATACAGCCAAGGCACGTTCGGTGTTACCCACACAGCTAAGCATGCATGCGAGCGTAGAATTTGCACAGCGTTTATCGGCGTTTAGCACGCTACTGCTAACCAACCGTTTTGATGATGCTTTATCAATTATGAGTGATGAAATAGCTGAGCCACACCGTGCGCCGCTTATCTCTGGGTTTAGCGAAGCTAAAGCAGCGCTGCCTGAGTTAGGCGCTGAAATTGTCAGTATTTCAGGAGCAGGCCCCACGTTATTTACCGTGTGTAAAACGCTTGAAGCTGCAAAACAGTGCGAGCAATGGCTACAAAGCAATTATATAAACGAACAAGGCTTTTGCCATATCTGTAAGCTTGATAATGCCGGCACGCGTCAGTTATAAGAATTTAAGGAACTAATAATGCAATTACATAATTTAAAAGACGACACGCAAAAAGTGTCGTTTGTTGAAGCAGTTAAAACAGGTCTTGGCCGTAATCAAGGTGTGTTTTTTCCTGAATCACTAGCACCCATGGCAGATATTGATGCTTTGCTTGATATGGATTTTGTCAGCCGTAGCTCGGCGATTTTATCGCACCTGATTGGCGATGAACTTCCAGCAGATACTGTTGCACAAATGGTACAAAATGCGTTTAACTTTCCGGTTAAATTAGTCCAAGTAGAAGACAATGTATATTGTTTAGAGCTGTTTCATGGCCCAACCCTTGCGTTTAAAGACTTTGGCGGGCGTTTTATGGCGGAGTGTTTAGCGCAGTTCAGCCAAGGTGAAAAAACCACTATTTTGACCGCGACCTCAGGCGATACTGGTGCAGCTGTGGCACATGCTTTTTATAATAAGCCTAATATCGACGTAGTCATTTTATACCCTAAAGGCAAAATTTCACTTGCTCAGCAAAAGCTATTTACTACCCTTGGCAACAACATTCATTGCTATGCGGTAGAGGGCAGCTTTGATGATTGCCAAAGCATGGTAAAAAATGCCTTTTTAGATGACGAAGTAAAAACACGTCTTGGCTTGAACTCAGCTAACTCCATCAATATTAGTCGTTTAGTTGCACAAGTATGTTATTACTTTGAGGCTATCGCACAGCTACCAAAAGAAAAACGTGCTACTGCGCATGTTTCTGTACCAAGTGGTAACTTTGGTAACGTATGTGCTGCGATGATCGGTGCTGTAATTGGCTTACCCGTTGCTAAACTAAGCGCCACAACTAATCAAAATGACACAGTGCCGCGTTTTATTGCAGATAAAAACTGGGCGCCTAATGCAACAATCGAGTCACTGTCAAATGCAATGGACGTGAGCAAGCCTAATAACTGGCCTCGCGTGCAAACCATGCTTGATAACAACTGGTTCAGCTATGATAACTTTTATTCAACCAGTGTTGATGAAAACGACACCCAAGCAGTAATGAAAGCAATTCAAAAAACAGGGTATATTGCTGAACCACATACAGCTATTGCCTATCAAGGTTTGAAAGCAGATTTAACCCCAGGTAGTGCCGGAATATTCTTAGCAACTGCACACCCTGCTAAATTTAAAGAAAGTGTTGAAGACATTTTAGATATTGAACTTGATATGCCAAAACCGCTTGCAGACGCACTTGCTAAGCCATGTTTAGCACAAGATATTGATAACGACTATGACGCACTTAGAGAGATTATCTTAGCTAAGCTAGGCTAATTAAGCTTACCTAAGCGACAGAGAAAACGGCATCGACTGCAAAGTGATGCCGTTTTTTGTGGACTCAAAATTAACCGCTCGTGTGAGCCTTAACTCAATCGCAGGCTGATAAACTCAGCGAGTTTAGCTACCGCATGTTCAGGGTGTTCTACACGGTTTATTAAGCTAATACCAATGCGACCAAGTTCGGGTAAATGTTTAGTGTGAAGCTGATAATTTAACTCATGTGGCACGGTACTTTTGGCAAGAACGGTAATGCCTAAGCCTTCTTTGAGTGCTGCGGTGAGACCAGTTAAATCAGCGTTGCTATAACTTATGCGGTATTTTATCCCTGCCATTTGCAGCGCCTCTATAGCACGGCGGCGGTAAATACAGCCTTCTGGTGCGGTAACCAGCGTTACTACTTCGTTTTGCGCTAATGATAAATCACCCACCCAGACGAGTTGATCTTGCATAAATACCGGGAATTTCTCAGAATTTAAATCTTCATTTAATGCCAATACTAAATCAAATTGATCTTCACGTGATACTGAAAGTAAATGCTTACTTAAACGTGATTTAACCTCTAGCGATACATCAGGGTATAGCGCTATAAAATCGCCAATGATAGAGGGCAATATTCGCGCGGCAAATTCGCTGGGAATACCTAACCTTACTTTGCCTGTAACGTTCTCTTTGGTAAACAACTGTAAAATACTGTCGTTTTGCAATAGCATGTGTTTTGCCATTGGCAATAATAATTCACCATACTGGTTAAGCACTTGGCGCTGGCCTTGTTTTTTAAATAGCTTATGGCCGAGCATGTCTTCAAGGCGCTTAATTTGTAAGCTCACAGCAGGTTGAGAAAGGCCTAATAATTCGCCCGCTTTGGCGAATCCACCTACTTCGACCACGGTAATTAAGGTGCGTAATCCATCTGTTGAAATATTCTTCATATAAAAAAATTCAATTTATCAGGTTAAATACATAATTATTATTTATCAATTGATAAGAAATTACAATTTGTTGTTGCACGTCACCCGCAATATACTTTTGTGACTATAGATTGATAGGTGTCAACGATGACTTTTACTCCAATAATGTTTGCTCGTCACAGCCAACTAGATGCGCCGCAAAGCAATATGCTGCAGGCCGATAATAATAGTGTGGTCATTGATTTTAGCGGCACTGAAGCAATCCCATTTTTAACGGCTATCTTAGGGTTAGATTTAAATAAACTAACCGCCAGTGGCTTAGGCCTAAAAGGCACGTTAGACGGTGACTTAAATAGCACCTATAGTTTTGCTTTGTATTACTTTAGCGAAACGGCATTTAGGTTTGTTTTACATACCGATGCCAGCGTCCAACTACAGTCACTTATTTGTGAGCAACAACTACGTTACGATATTGAATTTGTTGTACGCAGCGATTTATCGGTATTAACTTTATGTGGTGAGCAAGCTTTCGATACTTTGATTGATGCTTTTAAGCTTACCCCTGGTTTACGCTTATCAAATGCGGCGAGCTGTTATGGCGCACAAAGTGGCGAGGTATTTATTACCGCCATAGATAAACAATCTCTGCAGTATTTTCAGCTGGTGGCTAAAACCCCAGCGCTTGCAAAATGCCAAGCAACATTACAGCAACGAGGGTTTGATTTAACTCTGCCTGAGGTTGCTTAAATAGTTTTTAAAACACGGCATTAAAACCGTGTTTGTAGTAACAAATCGCAATTTGGGTGTCAGTGCAGTACAACTTATGTATAATCGCCGCCCATGTTATTCCCCCTCATTAAATTGAGGCCACGCCCAATATTGGGTTAATTATAAAGTGAAGGAATATTATGACTTCTAAAACAGTTTTACATGCAAAGCACCTTGAAGCTAACGCTAAAATGGTTGATTTTCACGGCTGGGAAATGCCAATCAACTATGGTTCGCAAATCGAAGAGCACAACGCAGTGCGCACCGATGCTGGCATGTTTGACGTATCGCACATGACGATTGTGGATGTTAAAGGCGAGCAAGCACAAGCATTCTTACGCAAATTAGTTGCTAACGACGTGGCTAAGTTAACTGTTCCAGGTAAAGCCTTATACACAGGTATGCTAAACGAACAAGGCGGCGTAATCGACGACCTTATCATCTACTTCTTCTCTGAAACTGATTACCGTTTAGTGGTTAACTCAGCAACTCGCGAAAAAGATTTAGCGCATATGGCTAAAGTATCTGCCGATTTTGCCGTTGCAGTAACTGAGCGCCCAGAGTTTGCCATGATTGCAGTACAAGGTCCTAACGCTAAAGCAAAAACAGCGACTCTTTTAACAGCAGATCAACAAGCTGCCGTTGAAGGTATGAAGCCATTTTTTGGTGTTCAAGTTGGTGATTTATTTATTGCGACAACAGGCTATACTGGCGAAGACGGTTACGAAATAGTAGTCCCGAACGATCAAGCCGCTGATCTTTGGCAACAACTGTTAGATGCAGGTGTTAAACCAGCAGGTCTTGGCGCACGTGACACACTACGTTTAGAAGCTGGTATGAACCTTTACGGCCTAGATATGGACGAAAGCGTATCACCACTTGCAGCTAACATGGCGTGGACCATTGCGTGGGAACCTGAAGATCGTGACTTTATCGGTCGTGATGTATTAGTTAAGCAACGCGCAGAAAAAAGCACTGACAAACTAGTTGGCCTAGTGCTTGAAGAAAAAGGCGTATTGCGTAGCGGTTCTAAAGTAATTGTTGAAGGTGGCGAAGGGGTTATTACCTCTGGTACTTTCTCACCTACTCTTGGTTTTAGTGTTGCCCTTGCACGCGTACCACGTTCAACAGGCGAGACAGCCCAAGTAGAAATGCGTAAAAAATTAGTTAACGTAAAAGTAGTTAAACCAAGCTTTGTACGTAACGGTAAGTCTGTACTTTAAAGTATTAATTAAAATTTGGTGTTATCACCCAATATAGAACCAAAGGAACAAACACATGAGCAATATCCCTAGCGAGTTAAAGTATGCCTCTTCACACGAGTGGGTTCGCAACGAAGGTGACGGTACCTTTACTGTAGGTATTTCTGAGCATGCACAAGAGCTTCTTGGCGACATGGTATTTGTTGAATTACCAGAAGTTGGCGACGAAGTAGACGCTGGTGAAGATTGTGCTGTTGCAGAGTCAGTTAAAGCAGCATCAGATATCTATGCACCAATCAGCGGTGAAATCGTTGCAATCAACGATGAGCTTGAAGATGCACCTGAAACTGTAAACAACGACGCTTACGGCGACGGTTGGTTATTTCGCATTAAAGCATCTGATGAGTCTGAGCTTGAAAACTTGCTTGACGCTGAAGGCTATGCAAACACCATCGACGAAGACTAATTATTAGTTTTATTCGATATTAAAAGCCCCAAAGACGGGGCTTTTATGATTTTACCGCTTACCTTTCCATACATTGTAAGTCACTAAATCAAAAAGCTTTTAAGTTATTGCTGGTCACCCATTAGTGATAACCATTTATTTTTTGGATCATAGGAATCTGGACAAATGTCAAACGCCAAATCTCTTGAACAATTAGAGCAAACGCAAGATTTTATTCGCCGCCATATTGGGCCAAGCCCAGCACAAGTAAGCGATATGCTAAGTGCTCTTGGAGTATCGAGTGTTGAAGAGCTGATCGGTCAAACTGTACCTGCAAGCATCCGCTTAGAGCAAGGCCT
The DNA here is from genome assembly GCF_030408095.1 of Pseudoalteromonas sp. APC 3893. NCBI lineage: Bacteria > Pseudomonadati > Pseudomonadota > Gammaproteobacteria > Alteromonadales > Pseudoalteromonadaceae > Pseudoalteromonas > Pseudoalteromonas sp. APC 3893. The sequence continues at coordinate 10,955 of NZ_JASDCD010000016.1, read as the reverse complement.
AACAGTGGGCGAAAGCCGCACTGAAGTTGAAACACTAAGCTACTTAAAATCAGTAGCCAGCAAAAATAAAGTGTTCAAGTCTTATATTGGTCAAGGCTACCACCCAACTCACGTACCACATGTAATTTTACGTAACGTACTTGAGAACCCAGGCTGGTACACAGCGTACACTCCATACCAACCAGAGATTGCTCAAGGGCGTTTAGAGTCATTACTTAACTTCCAAACTATGACCCTAGACCTAACAGGTCTTGATTTAGCAAGTGCATCATTACTTGACGAATCAACCGCTGCTGCTGAGGCAATGGGCCTTGCAAAGCGTGTATCTAAAGCTAAAAAAGCGAATATCTTCTTTATCGCTGATGACGTCCATACCCAAACAATCGACGTAGTGAAAACACGAGCCGAGCAATTTGGTTTTGAAATTGTAGTTGGTCCTGCGGCTGATGCCGTAAATCACGAGATTTTTGGTGCGTTATTCCAATACCCGTCAACATCAGGTGAAGTGGTAGACATCACTGATTTAATCGCTGGCGTACAAAGCAAAAAAGCGATTGCCTGTGTTGCTGCCGACATCATGAGCTTATTGCTATTAAAAGCACCAGGAAAACTAGGTGCAGACGTCGTACTTGGTTCTGCCCAGCGTTTTGGTGTACCAATGGGTTACGGCGGTCCTCACGCTGCATTCTTTGCAACACGTGATTCGTACAAACGTTCATTACCAGGTCGTATCATCGGTGTATCTAAAGACCGTTTAGGTAACGATGCATTACGTATGGCAATGCAAACGCGTGAGCAACACATTCGCCGCGACAAAGCCAACTCAAACATTTGTACAGCGCAAGTATTACTTGCCAACATGGCAGCGTTTTACGCGGTGTACCACGGCCCACAAGGCTTAAAAACAATCGCACAGCGTATTCATCGCTTTGCTGATATTTTAGCTGCTGGCCTACAAGCTAAAGGCGTAGCACTTAAGCACAGCACATGGTTTGATACTCTAACTGTTGTTAGCGATAACAAAGATGACGTAGTCGCACGTGCAGTTGCAAACGGCGTTAACTTTGCAACAAACCACGACGGCGAATACTCAATTGCAGTATCAGAAACTACAACACGCGCAGACGTAGCTGAACTTTTCGATATCGTATTAGGCGAAGGTCATGGTTTAAGTGTTGATACAATCGCAGCAGACATTGAAGCAAACGGTAGCGAGTCAATTCCGGCAAGCCTAGTACGTGATGACGAAGTGCTAACGCACCCGAACTTTAATTCGTACCACAGCGAAACTGAGATGCTGCGTTATATCAAGCGTCTTGAAAACAAAGATTTAGCGCTTAACCACTCAATGATCTCGTTAGGTTCATGTACTATGAAACTAAACGCGACAGCTGAGATGATCCCAATTACGTGGCCTGAGTTCGCTAACCTTCACCCATTCTGCCCGCTAGACCAAGCAGAAGGTTACCAAATCATGATTAACGAATTACATGATTGGTTGGTTAACATTACCGGTTACGATGCCGTATCACTACAGCCTAACTCTGGCGCACAAGGTGAATACGCAGGCTTAATCGCAATTCGTAAATACCATGAGTCACGTGGCGATGCACACCGTAATGTATGTTTGATCCCAAGTTCAGCGCACGGTACAAACCCTGCATCTGCACAAATGGCGAGCATGAAAATCGTGGTTGTTGATTGCGACAAAAACGGTAACGTTGATATGGCTGATCTTAAAGCGAAGGCTGAAGAAGTATCAGAAAACCTATCATGTATCATGATCACATACCCGTCTACGCACGGTGTATACGAAGAAACAATCCGTGAAATTTGCGACATCGTGCACCAGCACGGCGGCCAAGTATATATGGACGGCGCAAACATGAACGCCCAAGTAGGTGTTACTAGCCCAGGCTCTATCGGCTCAGACGTATCGCACTTAAACCTGCACAAAACGTTCTGTATCCCACACGGTGGCGGTGGCCCAGGTGTTGGCCCAATCGGTGTTAAATCACACCTTGCGCCATTTATGCCAAACCACAGCGTAATTAACGTACCTGGTACTAACGAAGGCAACGGCGCGGTATCAGCAGCACCATACGGCTCAGCAGCTATTTTACCTATTTCATGGGCTTACATCACCATGATGGGTAGCGAAGGCCTTAAACAAGCCACTGAAATGGCCATTGTGAATGCTAACTACTTAACTCACGAGTTAAGCCAGCACTTCCCAATTTTATACCGTGGTCGCAACAACCGTGTTGCTCACGAATGTATTGTTGACTTACGTCCACTTAAAGAAGCGTCTGGCATCACTGAAATGGACGTAGCTAAGCGCCTACAAGATTACGGCTTCCATTCACCAACTATGTCGTTCCCAGTAGCTGGCACGTTAATGATTGAGCCTACTGAATCTGAGTCTAAAGTTGAGATCGACCGTTTCATCGAAGCGATGGTGTCAATCAAAGGTGAAATCGACAAAGTAATCTCTGGCGAATGGTCTATCGAAAACAACCCGCTAGTGTTTGCACCGCATACACAAGGCGATGTACTTGGTAATGAGTGGGACAGAGCATATGACCGCTTCTACGCTGCGTTCCCAGTACCAAGCGTAGCAAAAGACAAGTTCTGGCCTACAGTAACGCGTATCGATGACGTATACGGCGACCGTAACCTAGTGTGTTCATGCCCAGCGGTAGATACTTACCGTGACTAATAATTTTTAAAACTTCCAATTAAAGATTGGGAATTGATAAAATTATAAAAGCCGTTGCAGCAATGTAGCGGCTTTTTTGTTGCTTAGTAAAAAACCATTTAAAATGCTTATGTAGGTTGGTTTGAGTGAAACGAAACCCAACGATTCTCCATTATTGTTACCAGCTCCCAAGTACGTAAATATGGATTGTTTGTAGGTCGTCCTTTAGGGCAATAAGTGAATTTCACCACAGAGAACTCAGAGGCGCTTCGCGCTGCACCGAGATTTAAAATATATTGTTGGTTTTAACATTACGGTCTGTAATTTAAATAACATTGTGTGTATGTAGCCTTTGGGCTACACTTGGTTTATGAAATATCATGTCAAGAAAACCGACGAGTTCGATAAGTGGCTTAAAAAGCTAAAAGATCGGCAAGCATTTATGGCGATTGCTAAACGTATAACGCGCGCTATTAACGGTAACTTTGGAGATAGTGAACCCGTTGGTGGTGGTATCTCTGAAATGCGTATTTTCGTAGGTAAAGGCTATCGTGTTTATTACATAATTAAAGGTAATGAGATTATTTTACTACTCAATGGCGGACATAAAGGCACGCAGAGTAAAGATATTAGTAAAGCGAAAGCCCTTTTAAGTGAATTGGAGTAACGATTATGACCTTACAAACATCAGATTTTAACCCATTTGATTATATGGAAACCCAACAAGAAATTAATACTTTCCTTGAAGAATGTTTGGCTGATGATGATCCCAACACGTTTATTGAAGCGCTGGGCTTATTGGTTAAAAAGCATGGCGTGAGCGATATTGCTAAGGCGACAGGGTTAAACCGTGAAAGCTTGTATAAGGCGGTGAATGGTAAAACCAAACCTCGATGGGAAACTGTGTTTAAAGTGATGAAAGCACTTAATTTTCGCCTTACAACACAAGTCACGTAGGTTGGGTAGAGTGCAACGAAACCCAACGACTCTCCAATACCATTGCCAGCTCCCAGTGAATAAAGATTATTTGTAGGTCGCTTTTTAGGGGGATAAGTGAATTTCACCACCGAGAGCTCAAATGCGCTTCGCTACACAGAGGTTAAATATTGGTCGTAGGAGATGGCTTTAGCCACGAATGGTTTACACCAATGTTAGAGTTAACTACCGTAGGCGCTGAGCTTGCTGGCGCGTGGGTTTGTAGGTTGGGCTTTAGCTCAAAAGTTGTATCACCTTGGCTGATGGTTCCTATTGCTAACTTTTGTCGGGATAAATCCTCGACCTACATTAAAAACCTTATTCAAGGTTTTGTCGCGCTGGCTTGGTGAGCCAAAACGGGGCTGCCGCTGACCCCTCTCTGGACTCTCCCAGCGCACCCGAGCATCACGCTTAATCCTTCAAAACAAAATTGATGTGAACGTAAGCGCCGTGTAATCGCCGACTTTCACATCCATGTACGCTCCCCAGTTCGGCCATCCGTGGCCTCTCGTTCAAAGCTACGCTTTTCACCCTTGGCGAAGTCACGGCTTTCATTTCATCCATGAAATTAATTAATCATCAATTGCTTATTTTCAGGGCGTGATGACGGGATAAGGGTGTTAAACGTGAGGTTGGTGTTTGGTCTTGGCAAGATGCAAGACCTGACCCTCCGCATTTTTGGAAAGACTAGAATATTCGCTGCACGATTGGCTGTGCTAGTGAACTGTTATAAGGTTGATGTTTAGTATCTCTATAAATACAATATTTATTAAGCTTTTTTAATTTTAGCAGCTTCAATGGCATGAGCTGCCTCTGTTGTAGTTTCGTTTACGGATGAACAGTAAAGGATGCTTACTACAGTAAGAATCAAAATATTTGTTATTATCCATACCCAAATGTAACGGTTTCTTTTTGTATTAATATAAGTTCTTTCTGTATTTGTTATTTCCGTTTCATTCAGAATTTTATCGAGATCCTTTTTATTTAAAAGTTCTTTATACCTACTTCTTATTTCAGAATATTTACCTAGTAAACGATCTCTATCAGAGTTTATTTCAAGAATTGATATTGCTAAATATATAAATGAAACAGCTATAAGCAATATACTTATCATTAATACTTCAAAGCTAAATGCACCAGAGAAAGTCCCCTTATTTACTACTCGAAGAAGAAAGACAGTTATAAAAAATGTAGTAAAAGTCCATAATCCTGTTTTAAACATGGAAAACATACTTTTAGTCATTTCTAAGGCTTTATCAGATTGATCTTGTATAAACTCAGAAATTTTATTCTTTATTTCAATGTACTGTTTTACATTTTCCTTAAGGTAAAGATCATAACCAGATTCAACAGAGTCTGATGTTCCTGCTTCAATTGAGAGTAGAGTTTCATTTTCTAAGTGGATTGATATTATATTTCTTGCAAGACCTATTTTGTCGGTATAATTGCCCTCTAAATAAGTCCATTCATAGATACGCTTTAGTTCACTAGGATCATACGCTTTTAACTTACCGAAACTAATACTTTCAGAAAGTAATTTATAACCTTTAAGTCGGTATTTGATAATATTTGATTCAACAGAAGAAAAATCAGATAGAAAAATAATTAATAATGTATTAAATAGACCATTGAAGTACCTTTCAAGATCTATATTATTAGTCACACAAGGCTTAAAATCACTTGGGATAAAGTTAAATTGAGCTGCATTTGCAAAGTGGCCACATTTATCTCGTTTTTCAATACGATTAGCTCTTTCATCCTGACAAATAGCAGTTAAGGATTGATTCACAGAAGATTTATCAATCGGGTATACTGATTGAAAAATAATTGACTCTGTTGAAAATGGTTCAACATCTTCCCAGACATTGATTTTGATTAGAGATGAAAAATTAAATTTATTCCACTTTTCAAAGCTTTCTTGCAACGTTAATGACTCAACATGATCGCAAAATTTTGAAAAGTTAAAAATGTTAAAGTTTTTGGATTGATCTTTATCAATCCTAAGTTCAATCTTAATCTTATCATCATCAATATACACTAATTGATCAATTAGTGACTCAACTTTTTCAGCCACAGTATCCAGGTTACTAGTAATAAACCTTACTGGATCTTGCACTTCAATAGTCAGAGTTAACTCAACTCCAAGCTTATTTAAGGCAGATAGATATTCAGTTAACTTTTCATTTAGCCCATTTAAAGCCGCTGATGAATTAAACGTATGCGTAGACTCGTATATGCTAAAGTTTTCTACGATTCTAGTTTCATTTAATTCACCAAAAAGCTTTAAAATTTCCTTGGCAATAGACATCAGTTGTCCTCAGCAGTTTTAAATTCATCATATCCTTTGTCAGAATATATTTTAATGAATTTACCTTTATCATCATGTCTAGCAAAAATTCGCGATTTCAAATCGTCAACTTCACCATTTATACGTAGTTCAAAGTTTGTATCTAACATAACTTTTCTAACAATTCTGGCCTTGATTGAACTAGATACTAGATCAAATTGTGTATCAAATGTCTTTGCTGCTTTTGTGGGGAGCTCTTCAAACTTTTTGACAAAAGAATCAAATTTTTCTTTGAATTCATCAGTTTCAGGTTTGTGAGCTTTAACCTTATCAACAAGCTCATCATAAGCTAGAGAATCTTCATTTCTAAAGTGATTAACAATATCATTTCTCAGGAACCAATAATCAACGGGTGATATCTTCTTTACTTCTTTTGTGAGTAAATTGTCGATTGCATTAAATGCATTCTTTGTATTGGTTTCAGAGTCTTGCAATTGCTCTGCGATTAGAAAGGATAAATACCAATATTCAGTAATTGTTGACTTACTATCGGATACAATAACTTCATCTACAGTATGTTCTGGTGTAAAAGTAATTACAGCAGCTTTTTGCAAACGACTTTTTGATGTAGGTAAACCAGACTTTAAATCTAAATTGTCTTCATCAAGATATTCACTATTATCAATTTTGATAATAACAAACTTTAAAGATTCATTATGTCTGATTTTAAGTTGTAGTAATCCACCCATTCGAACATCAGTTAACTGTTTAATTTTATCCTGAACTATAAGCTCAACATCATACAATTTCTGGGCTATTTGAGTTGATTTAGCTGTCCAATCTTCACCACTAGATATTGCAACAAGCGATGATGGTACAAGCTCATCCATATCTTTAAATTGAAAATAACGACTACGGGGGCTTTCTAACAATTCTTTCAAAACTAATTCAGTATATGTTTTTAAACCTTCAGCTGTACCATCTAGTGCCATTGGCACTGGTGCGTCTGTTTTAACATCAACTCTATGTAACGAATATTCAAGGACTTCCAAGTTTTCCATATAGCTACAACCTATTATTATTTGTCGAAATGCGTTTTTATTCTAACTGTAGAATAATACTGTTTCTTTGTACAGTTAAATTGGGCTGTTAGGTTAGATTTTACAGAAAAAGATATAATAAAGATATGACATGAATTTATATTCAACACAAAAATTCCTCAAATGAAACCAAAGGGGTCACCCATTAGAAAGTTCCGGTCAAGCAGGCAGCAGTGTTTTCTTGATCTTTTATTCAAAAAACCAGGACCAAAGGGGTCAAATCTTGACTTCATACATCAATGGTCTAGATTTATAGTTTATTGCTCATTGAGTTTATTATTATGTCTAGGCCGCTGCGAATAGAGTATGAAAATGCGTTTTATCATGTGATGAATCGTGGAAGAGGGCGTGAAAATACCTTTTTGAGTGATGACGATTTTACGTATTTTTTATATTGCATTGAGCAAGCAAATATTCGCTTTAATATTGAAGTGCATTCATATTGTTTAATGACCAATCATTACCATCTGCTAATAAAAACGCCTGATGCTAATTTAGGTCGAGCTATGAAGCATATTAATGGCCTTTATACTCAATACTTTAACAGAACACATAATACAGATGGTGCGCTATTTCGAGGGCGCTACAAAGCGGTGCTGGTGGATGCTGATAACTACTTATTGCATGTTAGTCGGTATATTCATCGCAATCCAATTGAAACGAGCACCCCGTTAGTAGATGACCTTGCTAAGTATCAATGGTCTAGCTATTCCGCTTTCATTAAAAGGGTAGCGGTGCCTAAGTGGCTCGTTCGGGATTTTATATTTTCGCTCCAAGGCAAAAAGCGTAAATATGCTGCTTATAAACAGTTTGTTGAATTTGAAAATAATAAAGAAATAAGCGCTTTTTATAGTGCTAAAAAGTTATTGTCGGTTCTGGGTTGTGAGGACTTTATTGAAAACATAAAAGACCATATTGCCAAGTCAGATAGCGAAAGAAAGCTTGTTAGTAAAAAGCACTCAGCAGATGATGTTATAGCTTACTTAGCTCAATACTTTAATGTTGAAGTTGATGAGATTATAGCGGTTAAAAAGGGGCGAAAAGAGAAAAATTTACCACGCTGGTTTGCTATTAAATTATGCCAAGATTTAACGGGATTAAATTTGCAGGCTTTAGCAGATGTTTTTAATGTTGAACACTATTCGGCAATATCTAAAGCTGTCGGTAGGTTGAATACATTAATGGTTGAAGATAAAAAGGTTAAATTACAATTGGAAAAGCTTCGAGATTGCTTGATGTCTGAAGTCAAGATTTGACCCCTTTGGGTTTGAAGTTGATGAGATTATAGCGGTTAAAAAGGGGCGAAAAGAGAAAAATTTACCACGCTGGTTTGCTATTAAATTATGCCAAGATTTAACGGGATTAAATTTGCAGGCTTTAGCAGATGTTTTTAATGTTGAACACTATTCGGCAATATCTAAAGCTGTCGGTAGGTTGAATACATTAATGGTTGAAGATAAAAAGGTTAAATTACAATTGGAAAAGCTTCGAGATTGCTTGATGTCTGAAGTCAAGATTTGACCCCTTTGGGTTTCGCTGACCCCTTTGGGTTTCGCTTTGGGTTTCTTTGTTCGCGTTCAGGGTGAAGCCTTAATGAGATTTGATCTGAGAGAAAACCATATGTCTATGGACATTATCGATGACTTACTTTTTGAGGCCTGCCTTGATGGTATTTTTGTTCGTTACTCAGGGGACTAGCTAGACAGAAATATAGGTCCGTAGGAGTGCTGAGACGGAAGACATTTTAAAGAAATCAGTAATATGACAAGTTAGTATTTTGTTACCAAATTCTAAACAGTTAAGCTAATTACCATTTTTTGTTTCCAAAATGCCTGAAGTCAGAATTAAATGGCAAAGTTATAGTTTTACTTGAAGCAATGGCAGAGCTGTTGCTTCTTTATTACTAATTAACTATTGAGGATATTATTATGGCAAAATCTAATTCATCAAAACCCGCTTCTAGTCATCCAGGCCCTGGTGGTAACTGGCCATCTACTACGGGCAATAAATCAGGTGGAGATAGAGGTAATGCTGCTCCTAAAAGTGGCAAAAAATAATAAGGAATGGGCCCTTGAGGCCCTTTATTTAAATGGAAAATAATAAAGCTACATTCCCGACTATCGGTGAACTTGTTCGTGAGATTTTTAATATTACTGGGCTTCTGGCACAAAAGGATAGAAGTAATTCATTCTTGAGCGAGAGTAACAAGAAAAAGCTGCAAACCAAGTTAAAACGTTTGGCTGACGAAAGCTCGAAAATTGATGGTAAGCTTGAAGAGTTAATTGATTCACTTAGATTATTGCTTGAAAGTGCTTTAGGTGAAGAGAGAGTTATTTTTATGGTATTGGAATCTGTTGAAGACCTGCTCGTCACTTATAAAAGTGTTTTAGCTGATGATGGTACATATCTCAATAAAAGAAACTCTTCAAAATGGTTTATCCAACAATATTTATTAGATCGGGTTTTACTTTCTTTTTATAAGAACTACTTAAAAATAAATGTGCCAGCCTCAAAACTCAATCTACCAAACTTAAAAGTATGGGCTTTGCCCGATATTGAAGGGCAAAATATTAACTGGCCATTAAGGAAAGCATGGCAACTCATTTATGAGTCTTTATCTATTAGCCAATCATCATTTCACTACCCAGATAAAAGTGTGGATGATTACAGAGCAAACCAGAACTTAGAAAATGCTCAGCATTGGAGCACAACTGATCAAATTCCAAGCATTAGTTCACTGTTTAACAATTTGGAATATTCATTGTCATTGTTGGAGTGTCCTTCTAATGGCTCTTTGAGAAGGTTACTTAGTAAATCAGAAAGGCAGCGCTTAAAAATAATCTTATTTATTGGGCGAGTTTCTTCTTATTGTTTTAGAAAACTGGAAAGTAATTTTGGCCGTGAATATCTAATTAGTTGCATTGAGCATGTTAAAGGTCAATCTGGTAGGTTATACCGCATAAATTCAAAGTTAGATAAATCAATAAAGGGTTTAAAAAAATCTACCGGTTTAACGAGTGAAGTTGATATTAATCGGCTTTATTTTTATGAGGTTTCTAGGTATTGGGAGCATTATGCACTAGATATTGGGCACGGTACTAAGGTATTACAAAGTTATATAGCGCATGAATCTTTTCAAGAATTAAACAAAATAGAAAAGGCTAAATTAGTTTTAGCTCATGTTGGCTCTTTTACTGGTCACCAAGTACTAACACAACTGGCATTAACTCTAGCTATAAAAGAGATACCATCAAAATTTATCGAGTTACTTAATGAAGGTATGTTACTAAAGAATAGCTATGATTCTTTGGATAACATCTATAATTATCATAATGAATTGAAGCAAGCTGAGCTTGATAATGTTTTGGGGTGGTTATGTAATTGGTGTTATGCAAATTATTACTACCATCATAAATCATTCGAAAAATCTTATATGTATTATGAGCAAGCGTTTAATCAGGCTAAGTATAGTGCTGGTCGGAATCAATATCTGCTTGTTAACCAGTACATAGAGTCATGCGCTAAAAATGGTAAATTTAAAGAAATGAAAAAAGCAGTGGCTTGGGCACAATATTTGGGTATCAAAGTAAGGTGGTTGAGAGGTTGGGATGACCCAGAGTCAGAAGGTAATTTGAAAAGTTTGTACAATTTAATGGGTAATCATAATATGCAGTACGCTCAACTATAAATCTTGTTGTATTCATAAGTTATCGAATGTTAGTTGCAAACTTTATTCAGAACGAGTTCGAGGAAGAGAAATAGATTAACCAGGGCGCGAGCACACTTTGTTAATGATGTTAACCAAACAACAATTCTTCCCTAAAAGCATCGTCATAACATGCTCTTACGCACTTACTTCTTATTGAACCCTTACTTTTCGTATGCTGTTTTACCA